>JBKQNN010000027.1:0-14597 GCA_052145975.1 Rhodomicrobium sp.
TGCCTGACGCGACAAGCTTTGAAACATGCGCGCCCCACAAGGCCATCGCCTGCTTGCGCTTTTCGCGATATTGCTGCCGTTGGTACGTTCCCATGAGGCCGGATTGCGTGCCCGTCAGATGCCCGAGACAGCGCTCAATCACACCCTGGTCAACGTCCAGGTCATCGCCAAGCAGGCTCGCGACCGTCCGCCGGATATCGTGCACGCGGAAGGGCCGAAGCGGCTTGTCGAGATGCTTCTCCATCGCGCCGTCGAGGCGCTCTTTCGCCCGGCCGAAGCCGCTGATCGACGTCCGCCCCGTGGTCGAGAAGACGAAGCCGTCGTGCATCCGGGGCAAGCCCTCAATGATCGCCACCACTTGCGGGCTCAGATCGATGACATGTTCGAGGCCATTCTTCGTCCTTCGAGGCTGAAACTCTTCCGCTGGCGGCAAGCGCCATATGCGCCGTTGCAGGTCCAGCTCTGGCCAGCGCATCCCGGCAACCTCTTCACGGCGGGCGCCCGTGAGCAGGAGGAGCTTATAGAACGGGCCGAAAGGCCAATCGAGCGCATCGGCCGCCGTCCACAGGGCGCGGATTTCGTCATGGTCCAGGACGCGCTTGCGCCGTGGCGCGGGCTTCGGACGCGTCAAATCGGTCATCGGGTTGCTGTCGATAGCGCCCCGCTCCATCGCCCACTTAAAGACCGGCATAAGCGCCACATAGAGCTTGCGCTCAGCCGATGGTTTTCGCCCTTGTTCGGTCACGATAGCATCGAGGCGACCGCGAATTTGTTGGCGGGTGATAGTGGAAATGGATTGCGGACCAAAGGCCGGCATGGCGTCGCGCTCAAGGATGCGGCGCATCTCTTGCCAATGGCGCGTCTGCTTGGCTTCCCGGTCGAGATACCGCTTGCAGACATCGCGGAACGTGCCAGCCGCCAGCTTCAGCCTCTCATCCCGCTTCGCTTGCGCCACGTCCACGCCTTTGGCCACTTCCCCGAGCTTCGCCTTCGCCAGCGACCGCGCCTCGCTCGGGGTTAACGCCCCATGCTTGCCGAGGGAAACGCGGCGGTTTGGCGCGGTCCTGCCGCCGATCCTGAACTCGACGAAATAGCTCGCCGATCCCTTCGCCGTCGCCAGCGCCCCGAAGCCGGTCAGATCGGTATCCCAGAGATAGACGGTCTTCTTCGCTGCAATGGCCTCCCCGCGAAGCTCATCGATAGCGGTCTTGGTGATTTTGGCCTTCATGGTGGACGTGCCTATTCGCTGGATTTGTAGGCACTGTATAGGCACGAGAGAGGCATTTCAAGGAATGATTAGATATGACGATGAAGACATTTATACTGCGGACTCAGTGCTGTAGGGATGATACGGGAATGTCGGGGAATGCCGGGAATTCCGGGGGACGCGTCCTGAAAATCCGCGTGTCGCTGGTTCGATTCCGGCCCTGGGCACCACCCTTCATCGAAGGCGGTTTGTCACTCGCCATCCCACCGCCTCTCATCCCCTCTCAACGCGGACCATGCGGTAATCGCCGCCGCAGATGAGATTGACGAGCTGCCACGTGCCGGTCATTTCGCTTGGAAGGTCCCCTGCTGCGATCTCCTCGATGAGCATGGCGAACAGGCGCTTGTTGAGGCGGCGGGCGAGATTGAACTCACGCCGGCACCAGTCCGAGGCGAGCCAAGCCTTGCTCACAAGAAAGATCACCGCCTCGCAGCGCTTCGCGGCTTCGCTCAGCGCACGTTCCCAGCGCTCGCCGGCCGCGATGCCGCGCGCCGGGTCGAGATCGAGGAACACGTCGTCCCAGCCCTCGGCGGCGAGCCAGTCGCGAAGCGCAATCGCTTCCGCATTGTTCACGGACGAATGACTGATGAATAAACGCGCCACCGCGACCCCCTACGCGGCAGACCAATCCAGTACAAATGTTCTTAAACATTGCCAAGATAATGGCTGAGGCTCCGCTAGCCGTACTTGATGAACGCAGGCGGCGGGACGAGCCACGGTATCCGCCGAAAAAAGTACCTCGCTCGTGCCGTCGCGTTGTTTCCGCTTCCGGATCTTGTAAGTAGCCATGAGCGGGCGCTTTGATCTACGCTCCCGCGAATTCCGGCCTTGAGCGCTATGCCAGCCGCAGAGAGGGCGATATCGCAAACTTACCCTCTTCGCAGTTGCAGCAATTCCGTCGGCTGCCGATGAGCCATTAAAAATCGCGCGAAAAATCGGCACTCCTGGCCCAGGGCCGAGCAAAATTAGAAATTCCCTTGGCAACGAGGGCATAGCTGTAAGCAGTAACTAAACATGCATTTTGCCCGGCCGGTCTACCCCTGGCAACAGACATTGCGAGCTATCGCCCGGCCTAGCTGCTTGCGGCCTTATGCAGTAAAATTCAGCTCGCTGGCCTCTAACGCCTGGGTAGGCCATGCGTTGGGGAAGGAAACCCTGCCATGAAAGTAGCCGCGCATTTTCATCCATAATGGCGTGCGGCACACGCTGGCTGGCTGCTTGGCAGCACACTGCGTAAGGCGGTGCGGGGCGGCGCGAGACGGCCGCCCGCTCATTGCTAAGCCGCGGCCTGCTCGTCCTTCGGGTCCCTCAATACATATCCGCGGCCCCACACGGTTTCGATGTAGTGCTGGCCGGTGTTCGCCTGAGCGAGCTTCTTGCGGAGCTTGCAGATAAAAACGTCGATGATTTTAAGCTCGGGCTCGTCGATGCCGCCGTAAAGATGATTGAGGAACATCTCTTTTGTGAGCGTTGTGCCCTTGCGCAGCGAAAGCAGCTCAAGCATCTGATATTCTTTGCTCGTGAGATGCACCCGCTGGCCGTCGACCTCCACAGTTTTCGTATCGAGGTTGACCCTGAGGCTACCGGTTTGGATGACGGATTGGGCGTGGCCCTTGGAGCGCCGGACAATGGCGTGAATGCGGGCGACGAGCTCATCCTTGTGGAACGGCTTCGTCAGATAGTCGTCCGCGCCGAAGCCCAGGCCGCGAACTTTTTCGTCGACGCCGCCAAGGCCGGAAAGGATAAGGATGGGGGTCTTGATTTTATTCACCCGCAGCGCGCGCAAAACCTCGTAGCCGCTGATATCGGGCAAGCCGAGATCCAAGAGTATAATATCGTAATCGTATACTTTACCTAGACCAACGCCTTCCTCTCCAAGGTCGGTTTGGAAAACGTTAAAGCCTTCAGACAGCAGCATCAGCTCAATGCTCTGAGCGGTTGCGCTATCGTCTTCGATAAGAAGAACTCGCATGGGATCCCTCGCTTGGTGCAAGTCTAATTCGCTTTGACGCGAGGCATGGCCAACTCCGCGCCGTGAAGCTTAACTTCATGACACACATTAACGCAGGAAAGGTTAATAAATCTTAAGCTCACCAAACAACTATTTAGCAAGCGTTCAATTTGGATTGATCGCTTAAGCCGCGGCACACGATTACGGATAATGGATTACGGATTGGAGGGGACTTCAAAACAAAATCGTGTCCCGGGACGCGCCATTCATTCGCCACAATATCAGAGCCCCCGCGCGAATCGATGACGTAGGTACTTTGACTTAATTCGCGCGGGGGGCCAACAGCAAATTGGCTAGCCGCGCATTAAAGACACCGCTGTTGCAAAGCGGCGACGTTTTACTCGGAATTAATGGTTTTGGGTGAAACTGTGGGGGCTTGATAAAGGCGGCCCGTAAAACGTGTAGCTGGAGTTAGGGGGCTACTGAAAACAATGATTGATACAAACAATACCCAGGATAATCAACGGTTTGAATATGACGAGAAGAGGCAGCAGGTCAACGACCTCGAGATGATGATCGCTGACTTCCGCCGGATGGCGAACGACCTCGATCAGCAGATCAAGATCGAGCAGCAGACCTCCGGAATAAGCGATGTCAACCACTTCGCTTATCCTACTTTCGCAAGAGCGGCGATCAGCCGGCGCGACAACCTCAAAGCCTCGATCGTGGAGCTTGAAAAGCGGCTCGAACGGGGGCGCCAGGAAGCGCTGGATGCGTTCGAAACGCTCAAGCTTTCGGAGTCGGCAGGCGGCTTGGAGGCTCACCGGCAAGTCCGGCCGGCAGTCCGGCGGAAAACGCAAAGGCCCGTACCGGGCGTAGCGGGCATGCGCTAAGTTCACCTTTGCGCATAAAAAGCATGTGCTTGCGCGCGCCCGGTAGGCGGGAAGCCTCAGTTTTGCCACGAACACCCCCAATGGCACTGAGGCTACGCTTTAATTAGGGGGCGCTCGCTTGCGATTTCGGGCCTTTATTCTGTGCTTATTGGCGTTATTCCCGCAAGCGTGCGCGAGGAGAGATCCCGCCGTTGAAAGTCTCATTGGCTCGGAGCCGCAACGGCTTTCGTTCGGTGCGCCGCCCGAGGTGCTGCATAGCTTTGTCGAAAAAATGAAGCTTTGCTGGTTTTCCGGCGGCGGCGGGCCTTTATCCGGCTATCGCTTTGAGACCGGGGAGCGCGCGCCCGGAGAGGGCAGCAGTGCGGACGGATATCAAAACGTCACGATCTACAACGGGGAAGGCGCTTCGGAGGCTTTCGAGGTTCAGTTTCACAAGTATAATGAAAATACCCTCATCGTTACACGGAACCTGTCCCTGCCGCCGGAACTCCTGACCAAGGTCAAGCGCGATATTCAGCTCTGGACGCTCGGCAATCGGGATTGCACCGCCTGAGCATCGGCGGCGTGAGAGGTTCGCCTGGATACTGCAAAAAAAATCAGGGCTGCATGGCGCAGCCCTGATGGACGCCGGACCTTCCAGAAGCCCCGGAGGTCCGGGAATTTCCGGAATGCTACCTACTTGTTTTTGTGGCTTTGTTCTCCGGCCTTGACGTGTTGCTCGTGCGTGCCGCCATGAGAATGCTCGCCGCCCTTTTTGCCGGCTTCGGAGGCGCGCTGCGGGGCGTTCTTGAAGTTGCCGCCGCTGTGCTGTCCGCCCTTGCTTTGCCCGGTGTGGCTTGAGCCCTGACTCTTCCCAGCCATGATTTCGAACTCCTGTTTGCTGGCGAGAACTGAATCGCCGGATGGGAAACTCGTTCGTGCCGGGACCGTTCCACCTGCGTAGGGACAAAATGACGCAAACGGAAGCCCAGTAAAAATCTCATAAAAACTGAAACGGCCCGCCCGCCGCGGAAGAGGCGCCAATCGATCCCGTCAAGGCCCGTTATAGGGTAGGCTGGCAGGCTATATTTTGAGTGGCTATAAAGGTAAAAGCTTTACGGAAGCGGCAGATGCTTTAAGCTGCGGGGTTTTCCAGGGGCGGCTTTTGAAATGGAAGCTTAGATGACACAAGGCATGATCGTGCGGGCCCTGCTGCTTGGGGAGGCACTCGATCTCAAGGGCCTGGAGCGGGAAGACGCATTTTCGGTCAATCCTTTAGCGTTCACGGCCTCTGGGAACGGCACGGCCATGCTGTTCAAGTTCGGCGCCGTGGTTTTCTTCAATATGACGCCGATTGAGGAGGAGGGCCTTGTGCGGGGCCTCGAGCAGCGCATCCAGGGGCCGCTCGGCGAGCGCGAGATAGAGACCGCGCTTATCGTCGCAGCGCCGGACGAGGAGGGTCTGCTCAGCAAATCCGGAGCGATCCAGGTCAGGAGCACCGACCAGAACCGGTTGCTCCTCGTTGGCGAGGCGCTGGCCGTTTCGGTGGCGCTTGCCTATGACGAGCGGCGCATCGCGGCTGCCTTCGACAAAATCGAGCCGCTGGCGGCAACCCTCATCAGGCGCCACCTGCCGCCCGGTCCGAAATCGGAGATGCTGGAGCAGATTGGCGAAGCGCTCCTGATCCAGAAGCGGTTGGCATCGCGGGTCGATCTCGACGAGAAGCCGGACGTGTTGTGGGACCATCCCGAGCTTGAGCGCCTTTGGGCGAAACTCGTGGACGAGTACGATTTGGCGGCCCGCGCCCGCGCGGTCGAGCGCAAGCTCGCCGTCATCCGCGAGACGGCCGAGACCGTCACCGACTTGATCGCCACGCGCACGAGCCACCGCCTCGAAGTTCTTGTCATCGTGCTGATCGCGATAGAGATCGGGCTCGCGCTCATCGATCGGATATTCAAGTAAAACCGGTGCTTACCGCGCATTCCGCGTCTGCTGCGTGCCTTAGAAAAGCCTGCCCAAATTCATCATCGTGTCCGGGTGGATTAATACATAGGAATACGAGAATATATTACGGTACGTACTTGATCTATGCTAATAATGTGGAACGTATATTTCGAGGTAAGCCTCCATAATAAAGAATAGCTCTCACGGCTTCGGCTTTTACCGGAACTTAAACTAAGTTAAGTTTCTGTTCAGCGTTTGCGAATGCGGTCTCAATTTATGACAGCGACTTATACCAAAGTAGCGGCGTTCTGACGCAATCATGTCAAGGCTCTACAATCTGGTACATATGTGGCGTTATAATTAGACTTGACCTTGCCGCCACTCTCAAGGATAAACGCCAAAAATCCAGTCTAGAAAAATGCCGGCCGGGGAGACGGCCAATCGATGCCGATCGCTGCATTTTCGCTTAGGCGGCCCTACACGATCTTTGCGCTGATAGCGCTAGTGTGCCTGTTGGCATTCGGTGCGGCCCAGCGGATGCCGACCGACATCTTCCCCGAGATCAATATCCCCGTCGTCAGCGTCGTGTGGACCTACAACGGGATGAGCGCCACTGACATCCAGAACCGGATTTTGACCTTTCACGAGCGGCAAATGGCTTCGCTCGTCGACGATATCTCGCGCATCGAGGCCAATAGCTACAACGGCGTCGGCGTCATCAAGGTCTACCTGCACGAAGGCGCCGACGTAAGCCGCGCCATCTCGCAGCTCGCGAGCTCGGCGCTGGTCGTCTTGAAATACATGCCCAGGAATATCACGCCGCCGCTCGTTCTGCGCTACGGCGCGACAGACGTTCCGATCATCCAGCTAAGCCTTGCCAGCAACACGTTGACGGATACGAAGCTCAACGACCTTGGGCAAAATATCATCCGCCCGAGGCTGGCGGTCGTCCGGGGCGCATCTGTGCCGTACCCCTATGGCGGCAAGCCGCGCGTGATTATGGTCAGCCTCGACCAAGCTTCTTTGCAAGCGCGCGGCCTGACGCCGGAGGATGTAAGCCAGGCGCTGACCAGCCAGAACGTCATCATGCCTTCCGGCGACGTCAAGATGGGGAGCAAAGACTACACCGTCTCGATGAATAACAGCCCGGATTTGATTGCCACGATCAACGACTTCCCGGTGAAAACGATCAACGGCAAGACCATCTTCATGCGCGACGTGGCGCACGTCCATGACGGCTACCAGATCCAGACCAATTCGGTGACGCAGAACGGGCTTCCCGGCGCGCTCATGCTGGTGCGCAAGACCGGCGGCGTGTCCACTCTGGCCGTGATCGACGGCATCAAGAAAATCATCCCCGAGATTGCCAAGGATTTGCCGCCTGGCGTGACGCTCAAGCCGATCTTCGATCAATCCATCTTCGTCCAGGCCGCACTCAACAGCGTGATCATGGGCGGGCTGATGGCAGCGGGGCTGACGGCGCTGATGATCCTGCTGTTTTTGGGCAATTGGCGGCTGACGTTGATTATTCTGGCGTCGATACCGCTCTCGATTATCACGGCCGTTCTGTTTCTTTACGTATTCGGGCAAACCCTCAACACGATGACGCTTGGCGGTTTCGCGCTTGCGGTGGGCATCCTCGTCGATAACGGCACTGTGGTGATTGAGAATATCGAGCGCCATGTGGGCCTGGGCGAACCTCTGGAGCACGCAATTCTCCAAGGCGCGGGGGAGGTGGGCGTCCCCACCATGCTGGCGACGCTGTCGATAAGCTTGGTGTTCGTCCCGGTGTTTCTTTTGACTGGAACCGCCAAGTATCTCTTTTCGCCGCTTTCGCTGTCGGTGATCATCTCACTCATTGCGAGCCTCGTGCTCTCCTTCACGCTCGTGCCGCTCCTGTTCAAATACCTGATGCGCTCGCAGGTGCACGCCGATGGCGGACATACCAGCGCCCATGACGCGGATGCTGAAGCCCCGCGCCGCGGCTTCAACCCGTTCGGTTTCATCCACCGTTCGTTCGAGCGCGGGTTCACGAGCTTGCGCGAGGGGCATCGCAATACGTTGTCCTGGATGGTGAACCGGCCTGTCCCCACCGTGGCGTTCTTTGCGATCCTGATTGGCGCTTCCCTTACCCTCTATCCGCTGCTCGGCATGGATTTCTTCCCGCAAATCGACGCCGGGCAGATGCGCCTGCATGTCCGCGCGCCCGCTGGCACGCGTATCGAGCAGACCCAGAACTATTTCGCGCAAGTGGAGCGCGCTATCCGCGAAATCGTCGGAGATGACCAAATCGACGTGATCCTCGACAACATCGGCTTGCCCTATAGCGGCATCAATATCGCGCTTAGCGACACCGCGACGGTTGGGCCGATGGATGGCGAGATCCTGATCTCGCTAAACGAGAAGCATACGCCCACGCCCGCACACATCGCCGATCTGAGGCGCGAGCTGCCCAAGCGCTTCCCTCAGCTGCAGTTCTTCTTCCAGCCGGCCGACATCGTCAATCAGGTGCTCAATTTCGGGCAGCCGGCGCCCATCGACATCCGCATTTCCGGCTCTAAGGATGCGGAAGCCTATGCGCTGGCCTTGAAGGTCGCCCACGACATCAATGGCGTGCCGGGCGTCGTTGACAGCCACGTTTTCCAGGTTCCGGATTCGCCCGCGCTGACGGTCGACGTCGACCGGGAACTTGCGCGCGAGCTGGGGCTCGGCCAGCAATCCGTCGCGTCCGACATGCTAGTGGCGCTCAACAACAGCCTGCAGGTCGCGCCGAATTTCTGGCTCGATCCGAAAAACGGCGTCAGCTATCCGCTCGTGGTGCAAGTGCCGACCTACGACATCAACTCGGCACAGGACCTGTGGACGCTGCCTGTGACGTCGCCTTCGGCGAAAGACCCGCAGCTCCTGATGAACATCGCGAAGTTCAACCGCGCCAAGATGCCGATGATTGCGTCGCAGCTTAACATCAGGCCGGTTTACGACGTTCATGCCGACGTTCAGGGGACCGACCTCAACACGGCCGCGACCGGCATCCAAAAGGTGATTGCCGCGGATCAGCCCGATCCCGCGAAGTCGACCACGAAGATTACGCTGAGCGGCCAGGTCGAAACCATGCAGGAAAGCTTCAACGGGCTTTTCTCTGGCATGGCCATCGCCGTCATTTTTGTTTTCCTGTTGCTTGTAATCAACTTCCAAAGCGTCACCGATTCACTTATCGTGCTGATGGCGGTTCCGTTCTCGCTTTGCGGTGCGATGTGGATGCTTTTCGTCACGCAGACACATATCAGCGTGCCTGCACTCATGGGTACGCTCATGTGCATCGGTCTTACGACCGCCAACAGCATCCTAGTCGTCACATTTTGCAACCAGCGCATGGAGGCGGGCGTTAGTCCGGCCAGGGCCGCGATCGAGGCAGGCTACACGCGGTTGCGTCCAGTGCTTATGACTGCCGGCGCGATGATCTTGGGCATGATACCTATGGCGCTGGGTGTTGGCGAAGGCGGGGAGCAGAATGAGCCTCTCGCCCGCGCCGTGATCGGCGGGCTGCTGTTCGCCACGTTTGCCACGCTTCTGTTTGTGCCAACGATGTACCGCTTGTTGCGGCGCGAACCGAAGCAAGCGCATGATGAAGGGAGCGACGCCGTTGTCCCAGTCTGACCAGCCGAAACCCGCCAAGCGGCCCAAACAGCCATTCGACGGCTATGACGATGTGGCCGAGGGCGTGACCGAGCCGCACACTCACCCGGTGATCGCTGACGAGTACACGTCCGGTACGGGCCGCAAGCTGATAATTTCGGCCATCGTCTTGGCCGTTGTGCTTGGCGGCGCGTTCGTGCTCGTAGGCGGCATCAAGGCACACGACCAGGCGCAACTCGCCGCGGCCACCGAGGCCAAAACGCAGGAAGCGCCCGTCGTTGAAGTCATGACCGTAGGAGCGGCGCCGCCAGTTCAAACGCTGCGGCTGCCGGCCGAGGCGCGCGGCTGGTACACCTCTACGATTTATGCGCGGGTGAGCGGTTATCTCAGGACCTGGTTTGTCGATATCGGCGACCGCGTCAAAAAATACCAAACCCTGGCGGAGATCGAAACCCCCGAGCTCGACGCCCAGCTCGAAGCTGGAAAAGCGCAGCTCAACGCATCCGAGGCCGAGGTGAAGGTCAAGGAAGCCGACGCGGAATTTGCGAGAACGACCTACGAGCGCTGGGCCGGCTCCGCGAAGGGCGTCGTATCGGAGCAAGAGCGCGAAGATAAGAAAGCGAATTATGCCAGTGCGGCCGCAAGGCTGAACGCAGCCCAAGCGCGGGTCCGTCTGGACCAGTCCAATGTCGACCGCCTTACCACTCTGACTCAATTCAAGCAGGTGGCCGCGCCCTATGAAGGCGTAATCACCGAGCGGCGCATCGACATCGGCGACCTCGTTACGGCGGGAAGCACGTCGAGCACGACGCCTTTGTTCGGCATCTCGCAATACGACCAGATCCGCGTGTTCGCCAACGTTCCGCAAAGTGCCAGCGCCGATATCGGTGTGGGAGCCACGGCGAAAATCACGGCGGCCGAGTTGCCGTTGCGGGTCTTCGAAGGCAAGGTTACAAGAACGAGCGAGGCTCTCGACCCGCAGTCCCGTACTCTTCGTGTGGAGGTGGACCTTCCCAACCCGGATGGGAAGCTCTTGCCTGGGATGTACCTGAAGGCCGAGTTCAATCTTAAATCGAGGTCTTACGTACAGATTCCGGCAAGCGCGCTTCTATTCCGGACCGGCGGCCCGCAAGTTGCCGTAATTCAGCCTGACAGCACGGTAAAGTTCCGCGATGTGCAGATCGGCCGCGACAATGGCAACAGCGTTGACATAGCGGCGGGCCTATCCGAAGGCGACCGCGTGGTGCTCAACATCAACAATCAGATTCCGGACGGCAGCAAAGTTACGGTGAGGGACGACAAAATCGCTGCCAAATAACAGCTTAGAGGCCGGGGGGCTTCGTTATTTGGTTATTTGCCTTGGCTGCGAGGCGGCTGGGGTAGGGGGAAGCAATCTATGGCAATTCATCGCCGGTTCTTGCTGGCTTGTAGCGCCGCGGCGGCATTGTGCGGCTGCTCCGTCGGCCCGGACTATCAGCCTCCAGAGGTCGCGCTGCCGTCCCTCTTCGGAGCCACCTCGCGCGAGATCGTTTCGGAAGAAACCGCCCCGCAATCCGAAAGCATCCGCTGGTGGCAGACACTTCAGGATCCCGAGCTCAACCGCCTCGTCGAGCAGGCCATAGCGTGCAACCCCGATCTTGAGATTGCGCTTACGCGCGTGCAGGAGGTCCGCACGCAGCAAATCGTGGTTATCAGCAACGCTCTGCCGAACGCTGAGGCGAGCGCGGCCGAAGCGGTTGGCACCGGCAACGACCTGAGCAAGGGGCGCGCTTCCCCGGCCCTGCGCTCTGCCACGAACAATACAAGCCTTTCGGCCATAAATAAGCTCGGAGGCTTCGATGTAGCTTGGGAAATTGACTTTTGGGGCAAATACCGCCGGCAGCTCGAAGCGGTGCGCGATGACGCTCAGGCGCTTGCCCAAGTGCGCAATGGCGCGGTTATCAGGGTCATTTCCGATGTGGCGAGAAGCTATATAAACCTTCGCGGCTTGCAACTCCGTCTGCAAATCACACGAAACAACGTAAAGGTTGCGCAAAAAACAGCTGAGCTCGCCCAGGCGCGGTTCGACAGAGGGCTTACGAATGAGCTCGACGTAACGCTCGCTAAGCGGGAGCTGGCAAGCATTCAGGCGCAGGTGCCCCTGTTTCAGGCAGCCATCGCCGATGCCGAGAGCCAGCTGGCCTTGCTCGTTGGCACGTTCTCCCCCGACATTATGCCCGGGCTGCGCGGGTTTCGCGGACTGCCGCATGTGCCCTCCAAGCTCCGGCCAGGCGTTCCGGCGGACCTGCTCAGAAGGCGCCCGGACATCCAGGAGGCAGAGCGCGAGCTCGCCGGTGCAACCGCCCGCATCGGTGTAGCCACGGCGTTACTCTTCCCATCGATTGCACTCATCGGCGCGGAAGGCCTGCAGGGCGGCGAGATATCGCCCACAGCGACCGTAAAGAGCTTAGAAAAGTCACCGCCTTACAGCAATATCTGGTCCTTCGGCCCCGGCGCCTATTGGCCAGTTCTCGACTTCGGGCGCCTCGACGCTCAGATCGATGTTCAGGAATTAGCCGCGCATGAACAGCTGGTCAATTATAAGAAGACAATTCTCGTAGCCGTCGAAGAGGTCGATGACGCGATAAAGCAGTACCGGGCGCAACAGCAGCGCCTGCGGGAACTCACGGTCGCGCTGGAGCAAGGCCGCCGGGCGGTGACGCTTGCCAGCGAGCGCTACGAACGCGGCATCACCGATTTTCTGAACCTGCTCGATGCGCAGCGTCAGGAATACGCGCTCGAGGACCAGGCCGCGGTCGCGAAACAGGCGGTAATTATCCAGTATATCGCACTCTATAAGGCGCTTGGGGGCGGCTGGGAGCTTTACGATGCGTTGCCGCCGTTCAAGGGTGCGATGCCCGCGGTCGCAGCGACGGTACGGCGGGTGCTGAACAACTGGCAGTAGCGCGAAGTTTGCCGTTCATGTATCCGCGAGCGGATGCGGATGGGGAGAGGGGACGGCCTCTCAACGGCTGCGAGCGAACTCCCTCTCCCAGAGGGGAGATTCCCTCATGATGTTAGCGCCCATGCGGCTTGACCGGGTCATGCAGAATTAACCTACTGTGATCATTGGTTTAGTGGATGGCCGGGTCGAGCCCACGGCTGTCCGGTTTAATTCGCCTGCGTTATCAACGGCGTCATCCCGGAAGGGCGCGCTTGCGCCCTATCCGGGATCGTACAGGATTCCGGCGCTCAGTATTTTGCAAGACCCCGGATAAGCGCGTTGCGCTTTCCCGGGTGACGGAAGAGTATACCTCAAATGAAGCGAACCGGACAGCAGTGGGTCAAGCCGGGCCATGACAATTGAGTTTGCTGCGCTTGCCCTGCCCGGCGTTAGCGCATCGGTAAGGAGCATTGAGCCACCATTGCGTCATGGGAAAGCGCGGGCGCAGTCAGGAAGCTTGCCATGGCGATATTTGCAGGATGGAGAGGGGCGCCGGGGTGTCTGTCTGGAGGCAGGCGGCAGCGCCAGGCATTGGGAGGCGGGGAGGCTTCCGGCGAGCGCCGCTCGCGCCAAAAGGTAAACGCGCGGCACTGCGCCCGGACGCCAGAAATCGCGGGATTGGCACGCCATCCCCATCGAACGTGACTAACAAACCGCTAACCCAGACCGCTCGCGGGTGCGGCGCAATGCCCTCCGCGGCGGCCTTCTGCGCGGCTAATGGCGGAAGTGGCGGATGCCGGTGAACACCATGGCGAGGCCGCGTTCGTCCGCCGCCGCTATGATCTTGTCGTCGCGCATAGAGCCGCCGGGCTGGATTATCGCCGTGGCACCCGCGTCGGCGGCCGCAAGCATCGCATCCGGGAAGGGGAAGAATGCATCCGACGCAACAGCGGTGCCCGCAAGCACCTCGCGCGGGTCCTTGTTCGCGGCCTTTGCCACCTCCTCAGCCTTCCAGACCGCAAGCCGCGAGCTATCGACGCGGCTCATCTGGCCCGCGCCCACGCCAACCGTCGCGCCGTCTTTGGCAAAAACGATGGCGTTCGACTTGACGTGCTTGGCCACGCGCATGGCAAAAATCATGTTGGCGCGCTCTTGGGCCGTGGGCTCGCGCTTGGTGACGGTCAGCATCGTATGCTCATCGAGCCCGGCTGCGTCGGCGTCCTGCACCAAAAATCCGCCGGAGAGCGAGCGGATATACGGCGCGCGCCCCTCGCGCGGCAAGAGGCCGCCGGTCAGCAGCAGCCGCACATTCGGCTTGGCCAAGAAGGCCTGCTTCGCCGCCTCGCTGGCCGAAGGCGCGATCACGACCTCGGTAAAAATCTTCAGAATCTCCCGGGCTGCTTCCTCGTCCAAAGCCTCGTTCAAGGCCACGATCCCGCCAAAGGCGCTGACAGGATCGCAAGCCAGCGCCTTGCGGTAAGCCTCCAGCACCGATGCGCCGGTTGCCGTGCCGCAAGGGTTGGCGTGCTTGATAATCGCAATCGCCGGCTGGCCTGCCGGGAACTCCGAAATCAGCTCGAAAGCCGCGTCCGCGTCGGTGAGGTTGTTGTAGCTGAGCTCCTTTCCCTGGACGAGTTCTGCCCGCACGAGGCTCGGCCCGCCCCTGGCGGCGGATTCGTAGACGGCGGCGTTCTGGTGCGGGTTTTCGCCATAGCGAAGCGATTGCCGCAGCTTGCCCGTAAGAAAGAAGGTGGAGGGAGGATTTTCGCCCGCGGCCGAAGAAAACCAGGTTGCGATGGCCGAATCGTAAGCGGCCGTCCGCGCGAAGGCTTTGGCCGCCAGCCGCCGCCGCGTGGCAAGCGTCGTTGTCCGCGCCTCGCCCGACAGCTCGTCTAGCACCGCATCGTAGTCGGCAGGGTCGGTGAGCACGGTCACGAAGGCATGGTTCTTCGCCGACGCCCTGAGCAGCGCCGAGCCTCCGATGTCGATCTCCTCGATCATCGC
>JBKQNN010000028.1:0-21070 GCA_052145975.1 Rhodomicrobium sp.
ATTCGAGTAATCGCAACCTCAGCCATCTCCCACCCCCGCGAATCAATGCAAACAGCATCGATTCACAAAACGGGGCGGAAGGGAATCCCCCCTCGCCGAGTCAAGACTTCGGGCCGTTGGTATTAGAAGTGTAAAAGAAGGCGTTCGTGCTCATCTTCAGCATGTGCTGATGTACTCGGGACATACGTTCGAGCATCCGGTCGCCCAGAGAACTAAAGCCGTTCAGGAAAAAGTCCACGCAATAATGAGCAACTTGGGGCGGCCCGTGATGTTTTCAGACCTCGCGACGATTTGGACTGCTGTTGAAAAAGACAATTACGGCAAAGAAATTGAATGGGCATCGAAGAGGTTTTCCAGTCGCTTCTGCCTAGGGGAATAATACCAGCCTCCAAAAAGGGCCTTCAGGAGAGGCCGCGCATATGGAATGCCCCGATGGCGCTGGCGAAATTGCCGATTGTTCCCCGCAACTTGCGCCGCCAGTTCTGCCGCTCCAGGTCCGTGCCTGGAAGGTTGACGGCGGTGAACTCGCCAACGAGGTCGTCGAGCTGGGCGATGGCGAGGAGCGACGGCGTGCGTTGGATGTACGCGTGCGCCGCGGCAACGATGGACGCGAGTGGCGGCATATACTTCGGCGCGCTCTCAAGCCCAATCGCGCGCAAAAACGCGAGCTTCGACGCAAGCCTCTCCTTCCGTGCCGCGTCCGCCGCTTCGGCCGGAATAAGTCCGAGCGCCTCTTTTTCGCGGATGTCCTCGCCCTGCCACCAGCCGGCGATTGTCGGCAGGTCGTGCGTGGTCACACAGGCAACCGATTTGCGCGGATAGGCTTCCGCCGGACGGAACGCAGCGCCCTCGCGCTCGAACCATAGCACGCGGTAGCTCAAGATGTTGGCCGCATCCATGGTGGCGCGGAAATCCCAGGGCACCGTGCCGAGGTCCTCGCCCACCACAACACAGCGCGCGCGCACGCTCTCAAGGGCAAGCTCCGCGATGAGATCGCGCTCGGGAAAAGCGAGATAAGCGCCTTCATCGGCGGCAGCTCCCTCAGGGATGACGAAGAGCCGCGCAATCCCCATCGCGTGATCGATGCGAAGCGCACCCGCTCCGGCCATGTTCGCGGCGAGCACCTCGCGGAACAGGCGATAATTGGACTGGCGCCAGGCTAGCGGATTAGGCGCCTTGAGGCCCCAATTCTGCCCGCCTTCCGCGAACGGGTCCGGCGGAGCGCCGACGGAGGCCGTGGCTAGGAACTGACCTTCGTTGGCCCAGACTTCCGCGCCATCCGGAGCCGCGCCCACGGCCAGGTCGCGATAGAAGCCGAGCCATGCATCGCCGGTCTTGCCGCGCGCGGCTGCCTCGCGGAACTGGCAATCCGCCAGCCATTGCAGATAGAGGTGAAAGCGCACCAGCAGGGCGTTCTTCTCTGTGAACGCCGCCAATGCGGCGGGGCCGGGCTCGCGCAACGCGCCGGGCCAGCGGGGCCACGGCTCGCCCTCGCGGATTTCGCTAATCGCCTCAAAGCAGGCGAACCGCTCAAGGCTTTCGCCGCCACGCGCCAAAAAGCCCTCGAAATCCCGGGGTGCGGAAATGGGGGAGCGTCCGTAGAGCTCGTTGAAATCCGCGAAGTTCGCTTTGAGGACGGCGCGCTTCAGCTCCCAAACGCCAGGATAGTCCACATTCGGCAGCGCGGAGAGTGCCGCCATGTTGCCCGAATACCTTGCCAGGGCTGCTTCGGTGCGCGGCCCTTCGAGCGCGGTCACGTCGATGTAGAGGGGATCGAGGAAGCGCCGGTCGGAAGGGTAATAGGGGCTGGCCCGGTTCCGGTTTTGCGGAAAAAGCGCATGCAGCGGATTGAGCCCTACCGTGGCGGCGCCGGCGTTCGCGGCCAGTTCCGCGAGCTCGCCGAGCGTCGTGAAATCGCCAACGCCCTGATCGCCGGCTCTGCGCAAGGCATAAAGCTGCGCGGCGATGCCGGATAAGCGAGGGGCTGAAGCCGGCCGTTCAGGTAGAAAACACTGGCGCGGCGCAACCGTGAGATGGCAGGCCATTTCGGGGGCGCTTTCGGCGAAGATGCGGTAACGCCCGGCAGGCCGCGCCGGCAGCCTCGCAAGCACCGTGTCTACCCGCGTTCCATCCAAGGCGGCGGCGCTTCCGGATTCGAGGGCGCTGGGGTCGAGCCGGATGGGTTCGGTGCCGCCGTCCTCGCGCTCCAAAATGAGTGCGGCCGGCATGCGGCCGCCACCGCGCGCGATGCGCAGGCTGAACGGCTCGCCTTCGTAGCTGGACAGCGTGGCGGGCAGCAAGCGCCGGCTCTCCCAATCGGCAAGGCGGCCAAGGCTTTCCCACGCTTGCGCGTTGCTGGCGCAAGCAAAGCCCATATCGGCGAGCAGCGCCTGCTTCGTTGCATCCGGAACGGTGTGCTCCGTCCCGTAGATATCGTGCCAATGCGAATGAATGCCCGCCGCGCGCGCCACCCGGTCGAGGAGCTTGGAGGCAACGCCGCGCTGCCCCAGCCCGCCGGAGGCAGCCCGTTCCTCGAAAACCGCGACCGAGCGCGGCTCGATTTTGACCGCCGCGCCGCCGGGATAAACTGCGCCGCCCGCATCGCCATCTTCGCGCGCCGCGTCCAGGCAATGGCGCCAGCAAGCGCCGTCGCCGGCCTCAGGAAGCACCGCCTCGATAGGCTCGCGCCCGGCATGCAGCACGGCGAAGATGCGATCCGCACTTCGCCCGTTCGCTTCCGGTGCGTAGAGCGCGGCGGCGAGCGTGCGGCCGCTCGCATTGTTCCAGTCATCCGGCTGCATCGGCTCGCCGCTGGGCCGGCGCCATACCACATCGGGGATCAGCGTGGCGTCGAGTACCTCGCCCGTAAGGAAACGGTCCTGCGTCAGCGCCGGATGCGCCGCGCGGAAATTCGCAAGACGCGCCGTGAATGCGCACAGCGCTTTGTCCTGGGCGTCCCAATCGAGCCAAGCGATGGCGTTGTCCTGCGCGTAGGCATTGTTGTTGCCGGCTTGCGAATGGCCAAACTCCGCGCCCATTGCAAGCATCGGCGTGCCCCGCGCGAGCAGGAGCGTTGCCAGCAGATTGCGCTGATCGCGCCGGCGCGCCGCCAGGATAGCGGGATCGGCGGTTTTGCCTTCCGCGCCGTTGTTCCAGGAATAATTGGCATCGGTGCCGTCGCGGTTTTCCTCGGCGTTCGCTTCGTTGTGCTTGCGCTCGTAGGAGACGAGATCGGCCAGCGTAAAGCCGTCATGCGCGACGATGAAATTCACGCTGCGCGAAGGCGGCCGGCTTAAACCAAAAACATCGGAGGAGCCGGAGATGCGCGTCGCCGCCTCGCCCAAAAGCCCCGCATCGCCACGCCAAAACTTGCGCATGCTGTCGCGGAATTTGTCGTTCCACTCGCCCCAACCCGCGGGGAAGGCCCCGATGCGGTAGCCGCCCAGTCCCAAATCCCAAGGCTCGGCGATGAGGCGCAAGCCGCGCAAAACCGGGTCTTGCGCTATCGCCATCAGCAGCGGCGCGGCGGGGTCGAAGCCATCGGCGCGGCGTCCGAGCGTTGTGGCGAGGTCGAAGCGGAAGCCGTCCACGCCGCCGAGGATCGCCCAGGCCCTAAGCCCGTCCATCGCGAGCCGCACGGCAGGCGGGCGGTCGAGCGCCAGCGTATTGCCGCAACCCGTATCGTTTGCGGGCACGCGCAGGTCGTGCGGCATGAGCCGGTAGTACGACGCGTTATCGAGACCCCGCAACGATATCGTGGGGCCAAACTGGTCGCCTTCGCCGGTGTGATTGAGCACTACGTCGAGGATGACTTCGATGCCGGCGGCCTGCAGGGCAGCGACGCTCGCGGCAACCTCGGCCCAGCCGCCCGGCGCGAGCCGCGGGTCGGGGGCCATCAGCGTCACCGGATTGTAGCCCCAATAATTGGTGAGGCCCGCCGCGTGCAGGTGCCGCTCGCTGATCCATGCGGCGGCGGGCATGATCTCGGCGCAGGTTACGCCGAGCTTGACCAGATGCCCGATTGCCGCTGGATGGGCGAGCCCGGCGAAGGTGCCGCGGATGGCTTCTGGCACGCCCGGGTGCAGCTTGGTGAAGCCGCGCACATGCAACTCGTAGATGACGGTGTCAGCCCAGGGCCGTTGTGCGCGGGCGCGCTGGACAGCCGGGCGCGGCGCCGTCGCAATCGCTTTCGGCATGAACGGCGCGCTATCGGCGTTATCCGGCCTAAAATCGCCGGCGGGCGCGCCGGGCAGGAAGTCGAGCATCGCCGGAGAGAAGGCGAAAGGCCGGTCCAGCATAAGCGCGTAGGGGTCGGCTAGAAGCTTGGCCGGATTGAACCGGTGGCCCTCGCTAGGAGCGTAAGGGCCATAGGCGCGCAAGCCGTAGCGCTGCCCTGCCGCGATCCCGTCGAAACGGACGTGGAAGACGTTGCCTGTCCGGGCCGGCAGGCGGAGACGCTCGATTTCGGCTTTGCCTTGGGCGTCGAAAAGGCACAGCTCAACCGCGGCCGCATGCGCGGAATAAACCGCCACATTCGCGCCCGCACCATCGAGCGTCAGGCCAAGCGGCTCGGGCGAGCCCTCGCTTAATCGTCCCGCCACGCGATGCTCATAATATAGTCCTGGTCCCCTTCGGAAGCGCTCGCCTCCATGCCCGCAATTTTGCCCTTCCCCGTTTCAGGATCGGCAGGCTCGATGCTCGCGGCCTTGCCCCTATCGCTTTCGGAACTCGCGGGCTCGATGCCGGCAGCCTTGCTCTTCCCTGCTTCGGGACCCGCCGGCTCGAGGCGCGCAACTTTGTCCTTCAAGGCCTCGAAATAGGCCGTCTCGATTCTGACGGCTTCGCCCCTTCCGGTTTCGGAACCGGCTGGCCCGCTGCTAACTGCTTTGCTTTTATCGCCTTCGGGACTAACGGCCCCGATACTCGCGACTTTGCTTTTCCCGCTTTCGAAACCGGCTTGCCCGAAGTCCGCAACTTTGCTCTTCAAGGCCTCCAAATTGGCTGTCTCGATTCTGGCAGCTTCACCCTTCCCGGTTTCGGAACCAGCTGGCCCGCTACTCACGGCTTTGGCCTTGCCGTTTTCGGAAGCGGCTGGCTCGATGGCCGCAGCCTTGCTTTTCCCCGCTTCGGAACTCGCGGGCTCTATGTCGGCAGCGTTGCTCTTCGCTGCTTCGGGACCCGCCGGCTCGATGCCCGCGACTTTACTCTTCGAGGCCTCTAAATTGGCTATCTCCGTTCTGGCAGCTTCGCCCCTCCCGCTTTCGGGACTGGCAGGCAAGCTGCTCACGGCTTTGGCCTCGCCGTTTTCGGAACTCGCGGGCTCGATGCCGGCAGCCTTGCTCTTCGCTGCTTCGGGACCCGCGGGCTCGATGCCTGCAACTTTGCTCTTCAAGGCCTCTAAATTGGCCGTCTCGATTCTGGCGGCTTCACCCTTCCCGGTTTCGGAACCAGCTGGCCCGCTGCTCACGGCTTTGGCCTTGCCGTTTTCGGAAGCGGCTGGCTCGATGCCGGCAGCCTTGCTCTTCGCTGCTTCGGGACCCGCGGGCTGGATGCCAGCGACTTTGCTCTTCAAGGCCTCTAAATTGGCTGTCTCCATTCTGTCAGCTTCGCCCTTCCCGCTTTCGGGACTGGCGGGCAAACTGCTCACGGCTTTGCCCTCGCCGTTTTCGGAAGCGGCTGGCTCGACGGCCCCGGCTTTTCTCTTCCCGGTGTCGAAACCGCCCGTCTGAATTGTGGCGGCTTCCTCGCTATCGGTTTCGGAGCTGGCAGGCCCGATTCTCCTAAAGGTTTCGATACCGGCAGCCACGATGCTTGCAATCTTGCCAATTCCGCTTTCGGGAATGGCGGGCAAGCCGCTCTGGGCTTTGCCCTTATCGCTTTCGGACGCGGCCGGCTCGATGCCCGCGGCTTTGTTCTTCCCGGCGTCGAAAGCAGGTGCGATGCTGGCAATTACGCCCTCCCCGGTTTCGGGACCGGCTGGCTCGATGGCCGCCGTTTTGCGCTGATCGCTCCCAGAACGCGCCGGCTCGATGCTCTGAGCCTCGACCTGCATGGCTTCGGAAGAGACCGCCCGACCCTTGGAACCGCACAATTCGCGGTAAAGGTTTGCATAGCTGCGCGCGCGCCGGCGCCAGGAGACATCCGTTTCCATGCCGTTCTTCTGCATGGTCCGCCACGCTCCCCGGTCGCGAAACAGCTTAGCGGTTCTCCATAAAGCGGCTGCCAAACAATCGCTCGTGACCGGAGCGAATTGCACGCCGGTTGCAACGCCCGTAGCGAGCGCCATTTCGTTGGCATCGATAACCGTGTCGGATAGCCCGCCGACCCGCGCCACCACCGGTACGGCGCCATAGCGGAGCGCGGCAAGCTGCGTCAGCCCGCAAGGCTCGAAGCGCGACGGCACCAGGAGTGCGTCCGCGCCCGCTTGAATGCGATGCGCAAGCGTCTCGTCATAGCCGAGGCTTACGCCGATCTTTCCAGGGTGGCTCCCGGCCGCGGCCAGGAACTTCGCCTCAAGCTCCGCCTCGCCCGAGCCCAGCAGCGCAAGCTGCATACCTTCCCCAACGAGCGTCGGCAAAGCTTCGAGGAGCAGGTCGAGGCCCTTTTGCCAAGTGAGGCGGCTCACCACGCCGGCAACCAGCGAGCCAGGCTCCTGGCTCAAACCAAAGGCATTTTGCAAGATGGCCTTGTTTGCGGCGCGCGCGTCCAGATGCGCGGCATCGTAGGTCTTCTCGATCAGCGGATCGTTGGCCGGATCCCACACCGCGGTGTCGAGGCCGTTCAGGATGCCGCTCACCGCCGCTGCGCGCGCCCGGAGCAGGCCGTCGAAGCCCATGCCCGTTTCGGGCTGCATGATTTCCATGGCGTAGGACGGCGACACGGTGGTGATCCTGTCAGCGAGCTGGAGCCCTGCCTTGAGAAAACCGATCTGGCCGTAATGCTCGACCCCGTCCCAGGCGAAGGCAGCGGGCGGCAGGCCCAGCGGCATCACCAGCTCCGCCGGAAACTGGCCTTGGAAGGCGAGATTGTGCACGGTCATGACCGTACCGGGCGCCGCCTTGCCGCTGTAATGCATATAGGCCACGGTCAAGCCGGCCTGCCAATCGTGCATGTGCACAACGTCTGGCCTGAAGGCCGGCAGCAAGCCAAGGCCGATCTCGGCGGCGACCTTCGCAAGCGCTCCGAAGCGGTAGGCATTGTCCGGCCAGTCGCTGCCATCCGGCGCGATATAAGGGTTGCCGGGGCGGCCGTAGAGATAGGGCGCGTCGAGGACGAAAAGGTTGAGGCCGTGCGCCTTGCCGGCGAGCAGCCGCGCGGATCCGAACAGGCCAGGGAATGCCGTGATCTCCTGCGCCTCCTGCAATGCGCTAAGCACCGCAGGATAGCCCGGAATGAGGGTGCGCATATCGGCGCCTTCGTTCGCCAGCGCCAGCGGAAGCGCGCCGGTCACATCGGCCAGGCCGCCGGTCTTGATCAGCGGATAAATCTCGGACGCGACCGAGAGTACCTTAAGCTGGGTCATACCGCTGCCTCCGCCAGGACGCTTTCAGTGGGCACGGAACCCTGCGCGGTCCTGCCCGCGCAGGAGCACGGGAAAAAATTGCTGTAAGGGCGGAAATTCGAGGCCGAAGCGTCGTCCCCGCGGAGGCGGGGACCCATGCTGAGATCTTGTTTCATCGCCGGAAATAGATTCCCGCCTTCGCGGGAATGACGCTGCGGAGTTCTGCCCGGTGTCTGTAAAAATGACGGCACAAGCCGCACTGCGCAGATGACGTATCGCTCAGACCTCATCAGATCAGCCTGTCGATCATTGGTTGAGTAATCAGGCAGATACCCCGCTCGGTTCTGCGAAACCTCTTGGCATCCGATTCGGGGTCCTCGCCGACGACGAGGCCGTCGGGGATCTCCACCGCGGCGTCGACGACGACGTTCCTTAGCCGCGCGCCGCGGCCCACGTTCACTTTGGGCAATATCACCGCGTGCTCGACAAGCGCGTAGGAATTCACCCTGACGCCGGTGGACAAGAGCGTGTGCCTGATCAAGGAGCCCGAAACGACGCAGGCGCCGGACACCAGCGACGAAATCGCCATACCGCGGCGGCCATCCTCGTCGTGCACGAACTTCGCCGGCGGGGTTATCTCGCTAAAGGTCCAGATCGGCCAATCGCTGTCGTAGATATCTAGCTCCGGAACGACGGCGGTCAGGTCGATATTGGCCGACCAATAGGCGTCAACTGTGCCGACGTCGCGCCAATAGGTACCTGTTTCGGCCTCGGAACGCACACAGGAGCGCTGAAAGCTGTGCGCCACCGCGCGCCCGTTGCTGACGATGTAGGGAATGATATCCTTGCCGAAATCGTGCGCGGAGGACGAATCGGCGGCGTCGCGCTGCAACTGATCGATCAAGAACTCCGTATCGAAAACATAGATACCCATGCTGGCGAGCGAAGTATCGGGTTTGCCGGGCATTGCGGGCGGATCGGCCGGTTTCTCTACAAAGCTGCGGATGACGTCCTGATCGTCGACATCCATGACGCCGAAGGCGGTCGCATCCTCGCGCGGGACTTCCAGGCAGCCAACCGTGACATCGGCCCCTTGCGCCACATGCTGTTGCAGCATGAGCTCGTAGTCCATCTTATAGACGTGGTCGCCTGCCAGGACGACCACATGCGTAGGGCTGTGGCTTTGGATGATGTCGATGTTTTGATAAACCGCGTCGGCGGTGCCGAGATACCAGCAGTCCTCGGAAACGCGCTGGCTTGCAGGGAGAATATCGAAACTCTCGTTGCTGATGGGGCGCAAGAAGTTCCAGCCGCGCACGAGATGCCGGATCAGGCTATGCGCTTTGTACTGCGTGGCGACGGCGATATGCCGGATGCCGGAGTTGAAGGCGTTCGACAAAGCAAAATCGATGATGCGGGACTTGCCTCCGAAATAAACAGCTGGTTTCGCCCGCCAGGCTGTCAGTTCCATCAGGCGGCTGCCGCGGCCGCCGGCCAGGACATAAGCCATCGCGTGGCGCGCTAGGGGAGATGTTCTTTGTTGTTTCATCTTTGCCTCCCGTCGATTGGTGCAAGTAGCGTAACGCTACGCTAAAGATTGGAAATTAATCTGGATCAAACTCCAGATAAATTGTCGCAAGCGGCGGGATGGTTATTTCGACGGAAGCTGGAAAGCCGTGGCTGGGATGGTTTCCGGCCGTCACCGCGCCATTGTTGCCCATGCCGGAGCCGTCATACACGCTGGCGTCGGTGTTGAGGATTTCCCGCCAGCGTCCGGCATAGGGCAGACCGATACGGTAGCCGTGCCGCGGCACCGGCGTGAAGTTCGAGACCACCGCAATCGGCCGCGACTCAGGCGGTCCCCAGCGCATCCAGGAAAAGACCGAAGTAGCCGCGTCGTCAACCGCGATCCACTGGAAGCCGCCCGGCTCGCAATCGCGCGTGTAGAGCGCTGGCTTCTCCCGATGCAGCCGGTTCAAATCGCGGACCAGCGCTTGCAGCCCCCGGTGCGGCCCGTATTCGAGCAAATGCCAGTCGAGGCTCTGGGCAGAGTTCCATTCGTCGCGCTGGCCGAACTCCTGCCCCATGAACAGGAGCTTCTTGCCGGGATAGCCCCACATGAAGCCGTAATAGGCGCGTGCGTTGGCGAATTTCTGCCAGTCGTCGCCCGGCATTTTGCCGACGATCGAGCCTTTGCCGTGCACCACTTCGTCGTGGGAGAGCGGCAGAATGAAATTCTCGGAGAAGGCGTAGAGCAGGCCGAAGGTCATCTTGCCGTGGTGGTAGCTGCGGTGAACCGGATCGCTCGTCATGTAGGAAAGCGTGTCGTTCATCCAGCCCATGTTCCATTTGAAACCGAAGCCGAGGCCGCCGGAGCTTGTCGGCTGCGACACGCCGGGCCAGGAGGTCGACTCCTCGGCAACGGTCAGGGTTCCGGGGAACGTGCCGTAAACCAGCTCGTTCGTGCGCTGCATGAAGCGCATCGCGTCGCGGTTCTCGTTGCCGCCTTCGGGGTTCGGCAGCCACTCGCCAGCTTTCCGGGAATAATCGAGATAGAGCATCGAGGCAACGGCGTCGGCGCGCAAACCGTCGATGTGGAAACGGTCGAGCCAGTAAAGTGCGCTGGCGGTAAGAAAATTCGCCACTTCACGGCGGCCGAAATCGTAGATCGCGGTATTCCAGTCGGGGTGGAAGCCGCGGCGCGGATCGGGATGCTCGTAAAGCGCGGCGCCGTCGAAATAAGCGAGGCCGTGTTCGTCGGTGGGAAAGTGCGCCGGCACCCAATCGAGGATCACGCCAAGGCCCGCCATATGCGCGCCATCGACCAAGCGCTGGAAGCCGGCGGGATCGCCGAAGCGTCGCGTGGGCGAGAACAGGCCGATGGGCTGGTAGCCCCAGGAGGCGTCGAGCGGATGCTCGGATACTGGCAGCAGCTCGATATGCGTGAAGCCCATATCCACAACATAGGGGATAAGCTGGCTGGCGAGATCGTCGTAGGAGAGAAAACTATTCCAGCCGCCGCGCCGCCAGGAGCCCAGATGCACCTCGTAGATGCTCATCGGCCCTTGCCGGGCGCCAGCACCTTGCCGCGCCGCCATGTGGACTTCGTCGTGCCAGGCGAAATTATCGGTGTTTGTAACAACCGAGGCCGTAGAGGGCCGCATCTCGCTGCCGAACCCCATTGGGTCCGCTTTCAGCGGCTGCAGATTGCCGTTGGCGGCAACGATTTCGTATTTGTAATTGGTGCCATCGCCAACGCCGGGCGCGAAAATCTCCCACAGGCCGCTGTCGACGCGCTTGCGCATCTGATGCAGGCGCCCGTCCCAGCGATTGAAATCGCCCACCACCGAGACGCGCGATGCGTGCGGCGCCCAAACGGCGAAAAGCACGCCATCCTCGCCTTCATGCGCGATCAGGTGGGCACCGAGCCGGCCATAGAGCTGGCGGTGGGTGCCTTCCACCAGGAGATAATCGTCGATCGGCCCCAGAACTGGGCCGAACGCATAGGGGTCGGCGAATTCCCAAGCGCCGCCGAGGTTTGAGGCTCGCAAGCGATAGGAGAAACGGGCCGTTTCACCGGGGAGGAAGCCCTCGAAGAAATCTCCGCTACGGCGCTCAAGCTCGAAGGTGTCGTGGCCGGCGCTTAATACCTCAAGGTGTCCCGCGCCGGGCACGAATGCGCGAACGGCCGCTCCGCCCTCGACGATATGCAGCCCGAGCACCGAGAATGGATCGCCATGCCTTGCAGCGCCGATCCGGGACACGTCCTCGTCTCGCGCACGCCAGTGGTCCCCGGTCATGCTATTGCCCTCACCCTGTTAAGTGCTGGAACGCATACTATTCAGCTTGCGCCGGCCTTAAGCCGCGGCGCGGACACGACTCGGCGGAATCGAGTCGTGGATAAGTATATCACTCCTTCGCGGCGGGCGGGCACCAGATTTCGTCCGCGTATTGCTGTATCGCGCGATCCGAGGAAAACCAGGCCACGCGCGCCGTGTTCAATATGCTCGTGCGCCACCACGATTTGGAATCGCGCCACCGGTCCGCAACGGCGCTCTGGGCCGAACAGTAAGCCTCGAAATCGGCCGTGACCATAAAATGATCGTGATAGGTCAAAATGTCCGCGAGTTGCTTATAGCGGTCAACGTCGTCGTGAGAGAAAACGCCCGTGGCTATTTCGTCGATCACCTCCTTGAGCTTGGGCGAAGCGGCGATGGTTTCGCGTGCGTCGATCCCCTTGGCGCGCCGCTCCTGCACCTCGGGTGCCGTCAGGCCGAATATGAAGATGTTATCCTCGCCCACACGGTCGCGGATTTCGACGTTCGCTCCGTCGAGCGTGCCGATGGTGAGCGCACCGTTGAGCGCGAACTTCATGTTACCGGTGCCGGAGGCTTCCATGCCCGCCGTCGAAATCTGCTCGGAGAGATCGGAGGCGGGAATGATCGCCTCGGCGAGGCTTACGTTGTAATTCGGCAGAAAAACCACCTTCAGCATGCCCCGGACGGCGGGATCGTTGTTCACCACGCGGCCCACGTCGTGCATGAGCTTGATGATAAGCTTGGCCTGATGGTAGCTGGCTGCGGCCTTGCCGGCGAAGACCTTGACGCGCGGCACGAAATCCCACGTCGGGTGGGCGCGGATTTCGTTGTAGAGCGCAATCGTATGCAGGACGTTCAGGAGCTGGCGCTTGTACTCGTGGATGCGCTTGATGTGGACATCGAAAAGCGCTGCCGGGTCCACTTTGATCGAAAGCCGGTCGCCGATAATCTTGGCGAGCGCTTCCTTGTTTGCGGCCCGCACGCGGGCGTAACGCTTCTGAAAACCTGCGTCGTCCGCGAATTTCTCCAGTTCGCCGAGCGCCTCCGTCCGGTCCATGAATTCCGGGCCGATCGTTTCGCCGATAAGTTTCGTCAGGCCCGGGTTCGACTCGAATAGCCAGCGCCGGAAAGTGATACCGTTGGTCTTGTTGACGATGCGGCCTGGATAGAGGGTGTTGAAGTCGTGGAACACCGTCTCCTTGAGGAGGTCGGTGTGGAGTTGCGACACGCCGTTGACCTTGTTCGAGGCGAGAAACGCGAGATTGCCCATGCGCACCCGGCGGCCGTCATATTCCGATATGAGCGAAACGTTTGAAAGGAACTGCTCGTCGCTGTGGCCGCCGGCGCGCAATTTATCGAGGTGAAGCGCGTTGATAAGGTAGATGATTTGCATGTGCCGCGGCAGAAGCCGCTCCACGAGCGAAACCGGCCAGCTTTCGAGGGCTTCGGGCAAGAGCGTGTGATTTGTGTAGGAGAAAGTGGCCTGGGTAATGGACCAGGCCGCTTCCCATTCAAGCCCGTAGACATCGACAAGCAGCCGCATCAGCTCCGCGATGGCGATCGCTGGGTGCGTATCGTTGAGCTGGATGGCCACCTTATCGGCGAGCTTGGTGATGTCGCCGTTTTGGCGCCAGTGGCGGCGGATGAGGTCCTGCAGGGAGGCCGAGGCGAAGAAATACTCCTGACGCAAGCGAAGCTCTTGGCCTGCCGGCGTCGAGTCGCTGGGGTAGAGCACCTTCGAAATGGCGGCGGCCCGCACCTGATCGTTTTGCGCGCCGACATAGTCGCCCGCGTTGAACACGTCCAGACGCAAGGGATCGGCCGCGTGGCTCCGCCACAGCCGGAGCGTATTCACGTATTTGCCACGCCAGCCGACAACCGGCGTGTCGTAGGCTACCGCTTCGACGATCTCGGAGGGAGCCCAGATTTGAGCCACTGCGCCCGGCTGCACCGCTTCAACCCTGCCCCCAAATCCGACCGGGTAACTGATCTCCTGTCTCGGGAACTCCCACGGATTGCCGAACTCCAGCCACTCCTCCGGATATTCATGCTGCCAGCCGTCTTTGATGCCTTGGCGGAACAAACCGAAATCGTAGCGGATGCCGTAGCCATGGGCGGGAATCCCGAGCGTTGCCATGCTTTCCATGAAGCAGGCCGCCAGGCGGCCGAGGCCGCCATTGCCCAAGGCTGCGTCGTGCTCGATGTCGCGTAAGGTGTCGAGGTCGACGTCGAGGCCGGCCAGGGCAGCCCGCATTTCTCCGGTGATGCCTAAATTGCTAAGGGAATCCATCAAAAGCCGGCCGATGAGGAACTCCAGAGACAGGTAATAAACATGCCGCTGGTTTTCGGCATGGCCTGTTTGCTGCGCCGCAATCCAGCGGTCCACGATGCGATCGCGAACGACGAGCGCCGTCGCAAGAAACCAGTCCCGCTCATGCGCTGTTTCCCGCTCCCTGCCAATGGTGTAGGTGAGGCGCGCGAGAACGGCTTCCCTCAGCGCGGCAGCAGACTCCTCACCGGCTTTGGCCTGCGGCGTCTTTGTGTTCATGAACCCTTTTCCGTCTTGCCAATGAAGGCTCGCCTCTGGAGCGTCAGCATTTTGCATCCCCAGCAGAGGCGTCCGCAGAAGAGGCATGCGCAGGTTGGGCATCCGCATCGCCTGCCAGAAACGCTGGATAGCCCCTCGGTCATGCGCCGTCATGATATGCTCCCTGGGTTGTCACACCACCAGCCTGCGAGCTTGTTTGGCCAGTGCATTAAATTGCTGGCCGCATACTCTGGCAGCGCGGCGCGGGCGTCAACCTCAAGCTGCGGTTACCGCCGGTCCGCTTCAAACCGCCAAATGGCTGCCCGCTCGCGCCAGCACAGCTAGCGTTTGCGGGTTATGCGCCTCTTGTAAAGCAAGAGCCGTTACTCGATTACCTGAGATAATGTTGCAAATAAGCGTCAACGCTTAACCCGCAATCCAGAACTGACGGTCCGCTGCGGAAGTACAACGAGCCGCAGGTCCCCGGCGGAAGACATATTTACCCCGCCGCGAGACTGCCTCACTCATCGAAAATCATTCGCTCCGTCCGAAGGATGGGCCACCATGCGGACCTGTTCCGCCGCCCCGGACAGGCGGCATCGTTACGGTGCTGTAACTGCAAAGCTGCCGGTTTTGCTCATTGCGCGAACAGGGCCGCGGCGCCAGATCCTTGGTGAGGCAGATCCGGACCTCTCTCAACAAGTCCCTTGAGCACACGACTTGGAGCGAATCGGCGCTCAATTGCCGGTTGCCGTCGAGAAAAGCCTTCTGCACATCTTCGGGCGCCACCTTGAGCGGCGCTTGCGGATCCTGGAACTGCTCCGGAATCCGTATGCTGCCGTAAGCTTTCCGGGCGGCGTCGAAATATTGCTGCGGGTCGAGGCCCGAGCACACGCCGTGCTTTTTATATTCCTGAATCACAAGATGGCGGCTGGGCATGATGTCCAGCATCCGCTCGATTGTCTCCCCGGGAACCCAAGGGCGGTTACCGGTCTGGCAGCTTTCAGGCCAGCCCTTGCGCTCGTATTGCGGCCAAAGCCCGTGCAGCACGAAAGCATAGGGCCGGGTGCCGCTGCATTGCTCGCCGGAATCCCGCCTGCCATATCCGCGGCTGTCATCGTACTGCCGGCCGCCATAGCCGCCGCCGCCGTAACCGCGGCTTTCGCCGTATTGGCTGTCACGTTCGCTGCGGCTGCCGCCATCGCTCCCGCCCTGGCCGCTGCAATAGGTGGGCGACCAGCTGAGGGCAAGAACGTAATAATCGAAATCGCCTGGCATGCCGCCCCGGTCGGCCTGGGCCAGCGCCTTATGCGGCGGCCCCGCAAAAATGGCCAGAGCCGCGGCAAACAAAAACAAAGGGAGAATTCCGCTCATCTGGCGGCAGACCGGCTTCTTACTCATTTTTCTAAAACTCACAGATTGAATGAGAACGAAGCCAGAACGTAGCGGGCTTTGCGCCGATGTCAAGCGCGGCTACGAAGTTTTCCAGTGGTGCTTTGGAATGTGGGCGCTACTGGCGCTGGATGCCTTGGGCAAGGGGGGGGAGTTAAGGCAATCCAGCGCCAGCCTCTGCTCGGAAAGTGAACATGCCCGCATAGCAGGGCGGCACTGCGGAGGAAGCGTGGCGAATTAGTGACGTATGCAGCCGTTTTTCTGCCAGTTTGTATCAATCGCCCCAGCCGGAGTAGCCGCAGCACCACGGCCGCCAATAACGGTGATAGGAGCCCCAGCGATAGTGGCTGTAGTAGCGGCTATGATAATAGTCGCCTTCCGGGCCGTAATAACGGGGCCGCCGGTAACCCTCGTAGCCATCGCCGCAGCGCGGGCGCCAGCAGTGCCACCGCGGATAATCGCAGCCCTCGTAGTAGCAGCCGGCTTTCACAATGGGCGCCGCTGCCTGGGTGCCCGGCGCGCTCCCCAAAATGGCAGGATGAGCGCTGGCCGCATTTGGACCAGCGGAAAGAGCAAAGGCGATCAGCATCGCCAGCTTCGAAGCGTGACTCATAATTTACAAGCCTTCCAGATACCCTATCCTCGGACTTTCTAATTTAGCTAAAGTTTTGCAATGAAGAAAGCAATCCATGCGAATAATTCGCGGCTCCCGAAGATTTGAGCGCCACGAATTCGGCGGCGGCTAACGTTGGCCGGTCTTAGGGTGCGTATCGCGTAAAGACGAAGTCGTGCTCTTTCGCGGCCTCATGACAGGGGAAGCATGTTTTGTGCACCGCCTCGCCCGCAGGTTTGCCGCCCTTAAAGTCAGCGAACCCCCAGCCGCCCGTCGCGCCGTACTTCTTAGAGTCCTTGACCATAAACTGAACATTCTTGGCGGCCCCGGCAACGAACGATTGGGAGCGGCCAAAGACTTTGTTGTTTTCCTCGGAGGGGACGTAATTCCAATGCAGCCCGGCGACAATTGCGCCGTCCGGAAACGGAAGTTTCCCTTCCCGATAGGCCTTTATCGCTAAATCGTTGCCCAGTTGGGCGCGCAAATCGTTGAAGTTGCCTTCCTCGTGGGCCACGGAGATCAGCATCCAGTCGCGGTATCCGGGGGGAATTTTGACGCCGAAGATCGGCGAGCCCTCGTCATCGGTACCTCCGGCTGTAAACGCGCTTGAAGCTACGGCGCACGCCAGCGCCGCGGCCGCGAACGCCAACTTCTTCATGGCGCGTCCTTTCCTACGGTAAGCTTCGAGGAACCAGACTCACGGCTGTCCCCGGTTTTGCTCACGTGGATCGTCGCCGGGGTTCAAGTACTCGATGCCTAAGGGGCCTATGGCCGTTACCTGGGTGACGTACTCGCCGGACTTTGCCCAGTGGAAGTGGGACGTATTGCCGGGCAGAACGATGACGCTGCCGGGCGGATACGCCTCCACCTTATCGCCCTCGAACCGGTCGCCCAAGCCGATATAGAAAACGCCGTACATGACTGTGTAGATCCGGTCCTCCGGGTGTCTGTGCGGCATGAGCTTCACGCCAGAGGGCACTTTGACCCTGATCACATACGGGCCGGGCTCCGAGGGCTGACCCACGACAACGGCGAGGCGCACCGAAGGCGGGAACGCCGGGAACGGCTTCCACTGAATATCTTCGGGCAGGACGGATCTGAAAACGGCTTGACCCGGCTGATGGGTTCGCACCATTGCGGTCCTCCTTACCTGGACGTGCCGGCCGCCCGCTAAAGCCTCAGATCAACTTGGCGTCCAATGCGATCGCCGCGTTGAGTACCTTGGAAACCGGGCAGTTCTTCTCGGCTTCGCCGGCCATTCGAGCGAACCCGGCTTCGTCCAGGTTCGGCACTTGGGCGCGCAGGGTCAGAGCTGACTTGCTGATCTTGAATCCCTGGCCCTCTGGCTCAAGGGTGACCGCGGCTTCGGTAGTGAGCTCTGTAGGCGTATAGCCGGCGCCCTGCAGCACAAAGGCCAGCGCCATCGTGAAGCATCCGGCATGGGCGGCGGCGATCAGCTCTTCGGGATTGGTGCCCTTCTCGTTCTCGAAGCGGGTCCTGAAGGAATACGGCGTCTCTGCAAGCACCCCGGAATCGGTGGAGAGATTGCCATTGCCGGCCCGGCCAGTTCCGCGCCAAACCGCTTTCGCTTTACGGATCATGTGACGTCTCCCTTGCTAGTTTGTGTTCTGAACTCTACTCCAGTTGCCTTGGCGATCAGGGCGTCAAGCTTCCGGTCGAGCGCTTCGGCGGCTTCGCGTAAGGGCGCGTTCTCCTCGATGACCATGAGAGAAGATGGGCGCACGTAAGCGATTGCCGTGCCCTGTCCGCCCTCCTGCTCAGTCACCAAGACCTCCACAGGAGCGAACAAAGCCGCCGTAATGTCGTGCCGGATCATCGTGATGGCGAGCAGCGGATTACCGAGAATCAAGCGTACGGCGCGCCGGCCGATCCCGAATGCCGGCAACCAACTGCCATGATCGATCTCATGGAAGAGCATGAATCCACTCTCCCCGGCGAGGTCTTCGACGTCCTGGATGTATTCGGCCTGGCTAATCGCCGCCTTCGGGGCTGCCACGGTGCCCGGCGCTCTGGCGTCGCCCATCAATTGCCGCAGAGAGCTCAGGACCTCTTCGAATGAGACCGGGGTTTCGGCCTCGATACGTGTGCCTTGGAACCGCTTCGTTGTGACGCTTGCCTTCTTGGCCATCTTCTCCCCCCTCAAGTCCGGATGAATTCGATAGAGGCTTCGGTCCCTATTCGGTTCAGACCTCCTGCTTCAACGCGGCGGTGCCGATTGGCAGCATTCGCAGGCGCTTGCCCGTTGCAGCGAAGATCGCGTTGGCAACCGCGGGTGCGAGTGCGGAGGTGCCAGGCTCCCCCATGCCGCCGGGAGCTTCCGTGCTCTCGACAATATGCACCTCGATCGCCGGCGCCCGGTCGATGCGAAGCATCCGGTAATTGTCGAAATTGCTTTGCTCGACACGGCCGTCCTTCAGCGTGATTGCGCCGTAAAGCGCGGCGGTGATGCCGAAAATCACCCCGCTCTCCAGTTGCGCCCTGACCGTATCGGGGTTGACCACGTGTCCGCAGTCGACGGCACAGACGACGCGCTTGACCCGGACCGAGCCATCCTTTGCCACCTCAACCTCGGCAACCTCGGAAAGATAGGTGCCAAAAGCATGCTGCACCGATAGGCCGCGGCCTTGGCCCGCAGGCAGTTTCTGCCACCAGCCCGACTTTTCGGCCGCCAGTTCGAGAACCCGTTTGGCGCGCGGCGATTTTCCAAGAAGTGCGCGGCGATATTCGAACGGGTCCTTGTTTGCGGCTGCGGCCAGTTCGTCGATGAAGCTTTCCACCACAAAGATGTTGTGCGTGGGACCCACGCCACGCCAGAACGCTGTCTGGATGCCCGGCGGCTCTTGCCGGACATAATCGACGCGGATGTTGGGAAGATCGTAAGGCGGCTCCTTCGCGCCTTCCACGGCGTCGGAATCCAGGCCGTTCTTGAAAGCGGCCGGTGCCCAGCGTGCCAAGATTGAGGAGGCGGTGACGCGATCCGTCCAAGCGATGGCCATGCCCTGTTCGTCCAAGCCCGCCGAGAGACGGTCGTAATAATACGGCCGGTACAGATCGTGCTGAATGTCTTCCTCGCGCGTCCAGATGACCTTCACCGGGCCATCGACCTGTTTGGCGATTTTCACGGCCCAGATCACGCCATCGATGTCGAGCCTGCGGCCAAAGCCGCCTCCGATCAGATGGTTGTGAACTTGGACTTTCTCCCTGGGAAGGCCAGTCACTTCCGCGGCCGCGGCTTGAGCCCGCGCTATAACCTGCGTTCCCACCCAAATCTCGCAAGCCCCGGGACGGACGTGCACGGTGCAGTTCATCGGCTCCATGGTGGCATGGGCGAGGAACGGCACCTGGTAGATTGCCTCGAATTTCTTGGCTGCTCCGGCAAGGGCGATCTCCACATCGCCGTCCTTGCGCGCGATCACGCCAGGCTTTTGCGAGGCGGTTTCCAGCTCGCGGACGATATCGGCGGTGCTGAGTTTGGCGTTCGGTCCATCGTCCCATTGGACATCGAGCGCGGCCAGACCTTTCCTCGCCGCTCCCATATGATCGGCGACCACGGCGACGGCATCGTCGAGCTTCACAACCTGATGCACGCCTTTCACGTCTAACGCTTTGGCTTCGTTGACGGCCTTGAGCTTGCCGCCGGGCACCGGACAAATGGCGATGGCGGCTATTTTCATGCCGGGCAATCTCACATCGATGCCGAATTGCGCTTTCCCGTTGACCTTATCGGGCGTGTCGACCCGCTTGGCCGGCGTCCCGATCAGTGTGAAGTCCTTCGGATCTTTGAGTACTATGCCGCTGGCGGAAGGCACCGGCAGCGTTGCCGCCTTCGCCGCGAGTGCGCCATAGTCAAGCATGCGCCCGGTCGTGTTGTGGATCACATAGCCCTTTTCGGCGCGGCAGGACGAGGGCTCCACGCCCCAAGTCTGCGCCGCGGCATCGACAAGGAGCATACGGGCGGCAGCGCCGGCTTGGCGCAGCGGCTTCCAGAAGGCCCGCACCGAGGTCGAGCCGCCAGTAACCTGGAACCCATTAAGAGGATTGGCATAGAGCCTGTCGTCCGGCGGTGCCTGCTCGACTTGCACCTGGCTGAGTTCTACCTCCAGCTCCTCGGCAATGAGCATGGGCATGGAAGTGTAGGTGCCTTGGCCCATCTCCACCTGGCACACGATCAGCGTTATACGGCCATCGCGGCCAATCCGCACGAAAGCGTTTGGAGCAAAGTCCTCTTCCGCGGGCGTTCCAGCCGCTTCGGCGAACCGCATCGGCTGAGGCAAGGCAAAAGCCAGGAGCAAGCCCCCGCCAGCGGCGGCGCTTGTTCTTAAGAATGTGCGGCGGGAGAAATTGCCCTCAGATTGCGGCTCACTGAGCATGGGCGGGCTCTTTCTTCACGAGGCGGGCGGAGGACTGCGCCGCTTGCTTGATCGCGGCACGGATGCGCTGGTATGTGCCGCAGCGGCAGATATTGCCGGACATCGCTGCATCGATATCGGCGTCGCTGGGATTGGAATTGCTCGCCAGCAGGCCGGCCGCGGACATGATCTGGCCCGATTGGCAATAACCGCATTGTGGCACTTCCAACGCGATCCAGGCTTTCTGAGCCGCTCTACCGGCAGCAGTCTCGCCGATGGCTTCGATGGTCGTGATTGCCGCCGGGCCCACGCCATCGATGGTAGTGAGGCAAGAGCGCGCCGGCCGGCCGTCGATATGCACGGTGCAGGCTCCGCACTGCCCAATGCCGCAGCCGAATTTGGTGCCAGTCATGCCAAGCACATCGCGCAAGACCCAAAGCAGCGGAATGTCGCCGTCAACATCCACCACTTTGTCCTGGCCGTTTACTTTGATTTGATAGGGCATGAAAGCTCTCCGGCCCGCAGCTCGTTCACTCGCTACAGCAGCTCCGTCTGAGCGGATTCGGTGTTTGAGCGAATGACTTTCACTGAATGCCAAACCGAATATTTATGTTCCAAGTATATACATTCTAAAATGCGTGCACGCAGCTAGCCCATAGCGTTCGCAAACTTTCGTGCAGCCAATTGCGGGGCGCCGCACTAAGCGGAGTTTCCCGGCTTCCCCAACGCATGGCCTTCCCAAGCGTTAGCGGCCGTCGTGACGGTAACGGCCAGTGGGGTGAATTTTGACGCATAAGGCCGGAAGCTGATTTCACAGGGGAAAATTGGGTTCGTTCGGCAAAAATGCCC
>JBKQNN010000029.1:0-8598 GCA_052145975.1 Rhodomicrobium sp.
CAGCACCGCCATCCTGGCGCTCATCCCGGCCGCCGTGCGGCAAAGCTCCCAGCCTTGATGAGAGTCCGGTTCCGTAGGTTTACCTACCCGGATTTGCTCCGGTTGAGTATTTCCGGAATCGACCCAAACCCGATATCAAGCGTTAAGTTTCCCCGCTCGTTTCCGCGGCCGCCGCCAGCGCGGCGTACCGGCCTTCCGCCTCCCTGCCGCGCCGTGCTTTAAGCCCCCGCAACTCTTTCAGGAGCACACAGAATTGCCGCTGCAGACTGGATTCGTAGCGGCTGAGCTTGTTGCTTAAGCCCGAATTCAGAAACTTTTCAATCGTCCGGCCGAAGGCAAGTTCTAGGGGCGCCTGTTCACCGGCGTAAACGTAGCCCGGCTGGCCAGGAAAAACCGTCGCATGCCGCCCGCACGCATCGACCCAGGCCATGAGCGCCGATTCGAAGGCCGGCACGCGCTTGAGCCGCCATAAAACGCTGGTCATGCGCTCGAGGAGTTCGCGTTCGAGCGTGTTTTGCGGCCCATGCCCGGCGATGAGCCCGCGTTGCAAGCGGCGGTAGTCATCCGGGTCCTCCCCCGCGAGGAGGACTTTGGGCGCCCTAAGCCCATGCGTGAGCGCGTTGCAGCGGCTCCAGCTTTTGCCTTCCTCCGTTCGCGGCCCGGTACTGAGGCCGGCATTCCGCCGGTTGGCGGCGATCTGGCGGGCGGTGGTCATGATTCGCGTTACCTCCATCTAAGCAGAGTTCGCAAAAGTGGCCTTCCCGGTTTTGCGAGAAAACATAGAGCGAACGTTTATCGTGAGCGGCAAGCGCTCACTCTGCGAAAACAAAATCTGAGCGGGTATTCGTTGGGTAATCAACGAATGCCCGCTTAGGACCAACAGCTTGAGACTTTTCGCCTTTCTCAGCGGTTAACGCCCGGCGGATAAATAAAGTAAATACATATAAAACAAATGGCATTCCGCCGAACGAACCCATTATAGGCCTGCAATTGCAGGGTTGGGCGAATTCGCCCTGCGCGTTCGCGCACAACCTTATCGTGCGGGAACCGTATCGGCTGTTGCCCGAGCCGCATATTTTACATAAAGCTAGCGGCCAAAGTCCCCCAATACCATCAAAGCCCATGCTCGAAAAAACCTACAATTACGCCGATATCGAACCGAGGATCTTCCAATCGTGGGAGGAGGCGCAGGCTTTCCGTGCCGGCGCCGCGCTCAAGAAGAACCCGAAGGCGAAGCCGTTTTCAATCGTGATCCCGCCGCCTAACGTGACGGGCTCGCTGCATATGGGCCATGCGCTCAACAACACGCTCCAGGATGTGCTGGCGCGGTTCGAGCGGATGCGCGGACGCGACGTGCTCTGGCAGCCCGGCACCGACCACGCCGGCATCGCGACGCAAAGCCTCGTCGAGCGGCAGCTCATGGAAAGCCAGCAGCCCGGCCGCCGGGACCTCGGGCGTGAGGAGTTTCTGAAGCGCGTCTGGGCTTGGAAGGAGCATTCGGGCGGCACTATCGTCAATCAGCTCAAGCGCCTGGGCGCGTCCTGCGATTGGAGCCGCGAGCGCTTCACCATGGACGAGGGGCTGTCGCGTGCCGTGGTGAAGGTCTTCGTCGAGCTTTACCGGGCCGGCCTGATCTACAAGGATAAGCGGCTCGTCAACTGGGATCCGAAGCTGCAAACGGCGATCTCCGATCTTGAGGTGGTCCCGGTTGAGACCAAGGGGCATCTTTGGTATTTCAAGTATCCGATCAAGAACCCCGGCAAGCTCAAGCACAAGCACATCGTGGTTGCCACAACGCGGCCCGAGACCATGCTCGGCGACACAGCGGTCGCGGTGAACCCGAACGACAAGCGCTGGAAGCCCCACATCGGCAAAATGGTGGTTCTGCCTCTCGTTGGGCACGAGATCCCGATTGTCGCCGACGAGCATGCCGACCCGGAGCAGGGCTCAGGCGCGGTGAAGATCACGCCCGCCCACGACTTCAACGACTTCGAGGTCGGCCGCCGGCACAATTTGCCGCTTGTCAACATCTTCGATTCGCAGGCCCGGCTGAAGATCCAGGGCAATCCGGCGTTCTTCGAATGCAACCTTGGCGCGGAGGACTGGCAATTCCTGCTGGACCTCGACGGCGTGGACCGTTTCGAAGCGCGCAAAAGAATCGTGGAGCGCCTCGAATCCCTGGATCTCGTAGAAAAGATCGTGCCTCACACGCTGAGCGTTCCTTACGGCGATCGCTCGCACGAGGTCATCGAGCCTTATCTCACCGACCAATGGTACGTCGACGCCAAAACGCTGGCTGAGCCGGCACTTCAGGCCGTCCGCCAAGGCAAGACAACATTCATACCCGGCAATTGGGAGAATGTGTATTTCCAGTGGCTTGAGAACATCCAGCCCTGGTGCATCTCGCGCCAGCTCTGGTGGGGGCACCGGATACCGGCTTGGTATGGGCGGAAAAGGGCGGACCTGGAAGAGTCCGGCATCGAGGACATCGCGCGTCTGGAGGAGCTTAAGTCCTGCATAAAGTGCATCCGCGAGCCGCTCGAAGACGATCCGCTTTCGCTGCTCACGCACAGCGGCGTCGAAGTCTTCGTTGCGGCCTCCGAGGAGGAGGCGATCAAGCTCGCGCATAAATATTACGGGCGCAAGATCAAGGTCTTGGACCGGGCACCGCATGACGATTTCGACCCCGTGTTCGATGAGGCCGGCAACAAGATGGAGCCGGTCTGGCGCGACGAGGACGTGCTCGATACCTGGTTCTCCTCAGCACTTTGGCCGTTCTCGACGCTCGGCTGGCCGGATAAGACGCCGGAGCTGAAGCGCTATTATCCGACCTCGGTGCTCGTCACCGGCTTCGACATCATCTTCTTCTGGGTCGCCCGCATGATGATGATGGGCATGCATCTTATGGGCGATGTCCCGTTCCGCGACGTGTACATCCACGCGCTCGTCCGCGACGAGAAGGGCGCCAAGATGTCGAAGTCGAAGGGTAATGTCGTCGATCCGCTCTCGGTCATGGACGAGTACGGCGCCGACGCCCTGCGCTTCACGATGGCAGCGATGGCCGCGCAAGGGCGCGACGTCAAGCTGTCGCTGCAGCGCGTCGAAGGCTACCGCAACTTCGCGACCAAGCTCTGGAACGCCGCGCGCTTTTGCGAGATGAACGGCTGCGTCCGGCAGCCCGGTTTCGATCCAGCGAAAGCGAAAACCACGCTCAACAAGTGGATCTACGCCGAGGCCAGCACCGCGGTGGCGGCGGTGACGGAAGCGATCGAAGGCTATCGCTTCAATGACGCCGCGGCCGAGGTCTACCGCTTCGTCTGGAACCGGTTCTGCGATTGGTATGTTGAGTTCGCCAAGCCCGTATTCATGGGCTCGGACGAGGCCGCTAAGGCCGAAACGCAGGCGATGGCGGCTTGGGCGCTTGACGAGATCCTGAAGCTGCTCCACCCGTTCATGCCCTTCGTCACGGAAGAGCTTTGGGCGGTGCTCGGCGAGGAAGGGCCGGAGCGCGAAACGCTGCTATGTGTCGCGGATTGGCCCAAGCCCGCGAAAAAGGCCGATCGCAAGGCGGTCGAGGAGGTCAACTGGGTCATCGACCTGATCGGCGAAATCCGCTCGCTCCGCTCCGAGATGAATGTGCCCGCGGCTTCCACGCTGCCCCTGACGATCTCGGGCGCGGACAAGGAGACCAAGGCACGCGCCAAGCGTTATGAAGGCTTCCTGAAGCGCATGGCCCGGCTGAGCACCATCGCGCCCGCCGATGCGCCGCCGCAAGGATCCGCCCAATTCGTGCTGGGCGAGGCGACGATGGCGCTGGCGCTGGCGAATGTGATCGACCTCGCCGCGGAGCGGGAGCGCTTGGGCAAGGAGATCGGCAAGCTGGAGCTCGAGATCCGGAAGATCGATGCGCGCTTCGCCAACGAGCAATTCATGGCGAAAGCCCCGGAGGAGGTGGTCGAGGAGCACCGCGAGCGCCGCGCCGAGGCGGAAGCCACCGCGGGCAAGCTGAAAGCGGCGCTCAAGCGGCTGGCCGCCGTCGCCGCTTAAGGCTCAGGTCCTTCTCCCGGCGCGCAGTGCCGCCCGAGGGCTTGGAGCGGGCAACACAGGGACCTGGCGGCCTCGCCCGCGCGCCAATAAGGACCGGCCTTGGCAGAACAGCATCGTCAACGCGGCCTGAGCGCCCCGAGGACGAGGGCGGCCTCAAGCCTTTCCTTCACCGTTTGCGGCTTTTCGAGTCCGAGGCGGCGCAGCAAAACCCGCACTTTTTCTTCCGGCGCGGCCCAAGGCCGGCCGCGCAGGGCGAGGCGCGCCAACTCCGCGATGGAATGGCTCGCATGTTTGAGCCGCGTCATGGCCGGCAGCAGCGCCACCTCCTCCGGGGTCATGTCCGTGCCGAAAGGAAACTCGGGCAAGCTGCCGTCCTCGCGTGCCGCAGCCAGCGTTTTTTCGATCCGCTCCGGCGTGTTGCTACGGAACTCGTGCGGGATCTCGTAGCTCTTTTCGATCTTGCGCGCGGCCTTGGCCTCCTGCAGCAAGCCCTCCTGGAAGCGGCTATCGGCGATGTTGAGCGTAGCGGCGATAGTGTCGCGATCGGAGAGCCCGCGGATATCGGCGGCGCCATATTCCGTCACCACCATATCGCGCAGGTGCCGGGCGACCGAAGTATAGCCATAGGTCCAGCGAATATTTGACTGCGCGCGGCCCTTCGCCGTGCGCGTGGCCGGAAGCTCGATGATCGAGCGGGCGCCGTCCAGCTCGTGCGCCTGCGCCACGAAATTATACTGGCCGCCGATGCCGCTAACGGCGCGCCCGTCCTCGAGCTGGTCGCAGATCACCGCGCCCAGCAGCGTTACCATCATGGCGCTGTTGATGAATCGCGCGTCGCAGCGCTGAGCGCGCTTCAGCTCCTCAGCCCCGTAAAGCGCATTGACGAAGGAGATGCCGGTCATGCGGATATCGCGCTGCCCCTCCGCCGTTAAACTACGCAGCGCCTCGTAAAGATCGTTTGAGCCGAAGAAAAAGCCCGCATGCATCACCGCGCCTTGGGCGTACTCCGCCGCGCTCAACTCGCCCGCATCGGCGCGGGCTTGCGTTTCGATGTCCTCGAACACGCGCCGCTTTAAGATTCCCTCGCGATAGAGTGCGAGATAGCCGTCGCCGAAGAGCTCGGTCGAGGCGTAGAGGCCCTTATTGAAGGGCCCGGTTTCGAGCGGCAGGCTTGGATGCAGGCCCCCCGCGCCGAGGGCTTTTGCGAGGTTTGCAAACCGGGCGCTCTGCCTTTGCCGCAGCACCAGCGTATGTGCAAGCGCGTCGGCGAAACCACCGATGCCGAGCTGGATTGTGCCGCCATCCTTCACGAGCGCTGCCGCATGGATGGCCGCGGCATAATCGCGGATCGCAACCGGCGCCTTGGGGGGCGCAAAAAGAGGGAACTCGCAGGCTGGGCTTTCGAGGATGTGATCGAACGTGTCAGCCGGAGCCTCGGCAGCATATTCCATGAACGGCATCGCGCCGTCCACCTGCCCAACGATGGCCACGCGGGCACCCGCTTTGCGCTTCTCCAGCATCGCGGGCAGGATATCGAGCGCCATATCCGTGTTCGAGCCGGCGCTGTACCGCGCGGCCTCGCCCGTCCCACGCTTTGCAATGAGCTGGCCCAGCACGTTCACACCCTGGCTGAGAAGGAATTTCACTACATGGGTGTAGTTGAGGTTCGTATAGCTTTGCTGCGCGAGCGGTACGTTGAGGAACGCGCCAGCCTGGAAGAAGAACTCATGCACTTGAATGTTCGGAGGCAGATGGCCGCGCTTCAAGGCTGCGACGTAATCGAGGTCCGGATATCCGGCGAAAACCCGGTCGATGAGCGGGCCGGCAAACCGGCGCTCCAGCCCCGTCCCTACGTCCGGCTTCACAAAGGTCAGGCCGGTGTAAATTTTGAGCTTGATGCCCGGATCGCTCATCGCACGCCGGAACAGCGCGTTGATGAAGTGGATCGGCTTGCCGTTGCCAACGGCGATAGCCGCGATAATCTCGCGGCCTACGGCCGAAAGTACCGCGTCCACGCAAGCCTCCGCGCCGGTATGAAAGACAGGTGCCATGGTTCCCCGCAATGAAAAGCCACGCCATTTAACAGGCATTTGGATGGAAAAAGAGTAAAACTAAAGCTTAAGGCCAGAAAATGGGCCAAGAGCCCGAGGCGGCCCTGCACTTCATGGGTGGTGCCGTCTTCTGGCGGAGCAGGTGCGTTGGGGCGGCCAGCGCGAGCAAATTGGGTGGTGCTGCAAGAGAGGATTGAACTCTCGACCTCTCCCTTACCAAGGGAGTGCTCTACCACTGAGCTACTGCAGCGAAGTACCTTCCGGCGCGATAGACCGTGCCATAGCCTGCGCAAAGGTGCAAGACCATAGTCCGCAGCGCGAAGGCGTTCAAACAGGCTTGGCGCTGTTTCGCAACTCGCGCCCGGCCGGCGGCGGGGAGGCGCGGCAATCGGTCCCTTGCGCGCGCATCGAAAATATATCCCGCAGTTATTCTCGCTTTTGCCTTCATATATCTTTAGAGTTTTACTGATATTGTCCAAGAAATCGAGCGAAGCCTCTCGCGCAAGTGAGGCGGCTTTTGCCGAAAACGACATTCTCCTTAAATGTACCGACAGTAATCGATAAGCTCACGCTTTCGCCCCAATGCTTCGTTAAGCTTCCCTTAACGTCGATATTCGGCTAGAGTGCCTAATGGGGCAGAGTTAACAAGTGCGCTTACTGGTTGAACGGCGAAATCAATGACGGACATATCTCAATTCCCGAACCGTTTTGTGGATGCCTGCCGCGCAAGAAGCCTATCTCCGCAACAGGTAGCGGAGCGTGCCGGCCTTCCCGCGTCTGCGGGGCGAGATCTCGCCACGACGGCGATCCACCTTCCCCTGTACAGGCTCTGCTACGTCGCCGACGCGCTGAATGTCAGCCTGGACTGGCTGCTGGCGAGAGAGCCAGAAGCCACGCAGGCGCGCAAGCGGTCGTGACCCAAGGGCACGAATAGGGCGCGAGCCGTCTCACGTTTGTCCACGAGGCCGGCCTTTCGAGGCTTCGTAGAACACGATGGCGGCTGCGTTCGAGATGTTCAGGCTCTTGATCTTGCCGGGCGCATGCAACGCATAGAGCGCATCGCAGCCCTCGCGGATCAAGCGCCTCAGCCCCTTATCTTCGGCTCCAAAAACGAAAACGGCCCTGGGCGCGGCTGCCCCTTCGGCATCGAAGGCGTGCTCCGCCCCGGAATCGAAGCCCACGCATACGAAATCGCTTTCCTTGAGCCGCTCCAACGCCCGCGCGAGATTGACCGTCGCGATCACAGGCACATGCTCAAGCGCACCGGAGGCTGCCTTCGCCAAGGTTCCGGTAAGCGGCGGGCTGTGCCGGTCCTGCACGATGAGAGCCGCGATGCCGAAAGCGGCGGCCGAACGCAGCACTGCGCCCACATTATGCGGGTCGGTGACTTGGTCGAGCATGGCAAGAGCGGCCGGCGCGCCCTCGGGAAGTGCGTCCAGGAACTCGTCCAGGCCGGGCTGAGCGAGCGGCTCGGCATCGAGGACCGCGCCTTGATGAACCGCGCCCGCACCGATCAGGGCGTCGAATTCGGGGGGGTGAAGAGCCGTTATTGGAACGCCCCTGGCGGCGGCGAGACTGCCGAGCTTGGCTGCCGCGTTCTCAGTCAGATAGGCGTGCCGGATCGCCCGCTTAGGGTTCAGAAGAGCGGTTTCGGTGGCGTGCAGGCCGAAAATAGCCCGCTCCTGCGGAAGCGCGGTCTGGACCGGCTTACGGTTTGCGGACTTGCCGCCTCGAAAATCTCTGTGCCTGGGTTTCATGCGTTCCATCGGGCGCTACGCCAAATCCGTTGAAATAACGCCAAATTAACTCTCCTGGCTGCTCCGCAGGCCACTTTTGGATTTTGAAGTAATATAGCACAAATGTCTTGAGCAAGCGTTAAGTGCAGATGCGACTGCTATGTTATTGATATAGAACGATAAAGGTCAAGCGCGGCGAGCCCCCGCTTTGGTTAATTTCAAAACTTCCCATATATTTAATAGGATTTTGGAGTCGCAGAAATCGACCTAAAGCGGGAAAAGATTCGCAGAAAGTCGGCGGCGGAAAATATGCTCCGGTGCCGTTAACTACGCTTGCATTTACCATAGTAGGGCACTACGCGCGCTTTACCCTTCGTTCATACCTTCATCCGGCCAAAAACAATGGCCAACCTGGGGAGCCCTAGGTTGCGATCCGGGGTGGCGGCGTTTCGATCGCATGCCGCACCAGCCGCGGCTAGGAATTGCCGCGCCGCGCCGAAGGCTTCGCCGCGTAACGACGCTAAACACAACCGTGGATTGTTGCAAACATTTTCTATAATCTATAAACAGATTGTCTATTATCGCCAAAGCGCCTTCGCGCCGCTTCCGGTTTCTATTACGGTAGCCTTGCGCGCGAGCCACCCGCGAATGTAACAGAGGCCTGGCAGTTATGGACTACACTTCGGCGAAATTGTCCTTCAAGATAAATAAGGCAGTGCGCTATGTTCGCCTCTATGGCCTGCGCCGGACGCTGATCAAGATTA
>JBKQNN010000030.1:0-4574 GCA_052145975.1 Rhodomicrobium sp.
ACCGGGCCGACCGCGCCGCCTCGGCCTCGACCTGGCGCCTCACCCGGTCGACGAGCGCTTTGACGACGAGCGCGTCGGGCTCGCGCGAAGGCTGCGGCGGCGCGGCCTTGGGGGCGCGCGTCTGATAGGCGTCGAGCCGGTCGATCGCCTTGATGAACGGGGCGATCGCTCGAATGTCGCCCTTCGCCAGCGCTTCGCCCGCGACCTTGACGGCGAAGCCCAGCCGTTCGATCTGCAGGGCGGCGTGGGCGTCCGCGTCGACCGGCGCGCTGCGCTTGACGTGCCCGGCAACGATCTGGCGGACCCGCCGCTCAGAAAGGCCCTCCACGCTGGCGACGTCGCGGTAGCCCCAGCCCTCGCGCAGGCGGTCGAGCATGCGCCGCGTCCGCGCCGCCCGGGTGAAGGTGGTGGTGTGTCCCCTCGTCGTCTCGTCCATGCCGTCCTCGCCCGCCGCCCAAGGCGGCTTCATTTGGCTGATGAGGAAGACGATAGCATATATTTCCGCTTTTCCAAAGCATTTGCTCACCGAGGGCCGAGAACGCGCGGTCTCTTCAGGGCGTTACGGGAGGCGGAGGCGGCGCAGCGAGGGATTGAATGGCAGGACTCGACGCAGAGGCGCCGTTGCAGATCGCGACCGCGAACGTCGCAAGTGGGCAGGTAAGCGGGCGCTGCCCGTAAGCGCAGTCTCCGCCCAAAGCGGCCATCGCGCCGTTCAAATATCAAGAATTTTGACGAAGGGCCTTTTGCCCGAAAGTCAGGGATTTTTGAGAGAGGGCCCGTCGTGTGAGTAGGTTCCGAGGGGTTGCCGCAGAGCGCCACTGCCGGTACGTTAAAATCGCGGCTAGCCAAGCGGTATCAAAAACGACTTTGCTGGCGAGGACCTGCGGTCACGGGCGGCGTACCTGCCCCGCACCGCGGGGATGTCCGGGAGGCTCCAATGGTTGCGCTGTTTCCAGGCTTTGCGGCATCAGGAGTCGCGCTTCTTCTTTGTACATCGGGACCGGCGGCGGCGGAAAATCTGTGCGCCCCTTTACTCAAAGATGGCCTCCGGGATTTTCATTCAACCGCCACTTCCAGTTTTCAATATGAAAAGGTGAAACATTGGCTGTCCTCCAGCCAAGCTAGCACCCGTAGTCAAGCAGAGTCTGACGCGCAATCGCTCGGTTTGAACGTCCCTGATGTTTTTGATGTCAATTTCGGAGCGCATAACTCGTCAACAGATTTCCAAGAATGGAAAAATGACTTTATAAATTCTGATTATTCAGAGTATATATCGAACCAGCATAACGTCGACGTAATTAGCCGAGTAAGTGATACGCTTGTTGCGGCTTACGCCACTTGCGTTAATCACCGTTCTGGCGTTCAAGCGTGGATCGACGCGTCATCTCCAACCGATTTCCAGATTTTCTTTAAGTTCATCACGCCGGAAGGCACTAATATCAATAGCGTAAAAATCCTTGGATTTAACGTTGCAAACGCGATGTGCCCAGGAATACACCAATACGTTGGGACACAACTTGCCAGCGTAAGAAATATACAATGCCATAAGCAGGAGGCGCAGACGGCATCGGTCTCTCTCAATACTTCATGCTGCGGGCTCGAAGAACAACCTGTATTTAGACCGCAAGTCCCACCATCGATTAGCGGTTCGTACGACATTTCTGGCACTTTCGGAGCCGTAGCCACGAAAATCATTCAGCACCCGTTGACTTACACCTTCCCCGCAACCGTTGCTGCCGCCGACTTTCGTCGGCTGCTGCCTGTTGTTCGTTGGACACACGTAGATAGTAGGCCGCTCAGTAGCTTTGAGGAGCCGTTGCCACAATCATGGAGTGTGGCTGGATGGACGGAGGGGCCAGGCGCAGTGTGTTCGATGCAGGCGTGGCATATTGACCTTGATAGTCAGCACAACCTTGTCACGACCGTAAGCAGCCAATGTGATGCATCCCGCTTCATGTTCGGCCTGGGCGCGGGGGCCGTGCAAAACGCACTAAGCAGTTTTTTGGCTTCTGGGCAGTTCGGCTACCGTGTTTCCATGACAGTGGAAGAGCGGTTGAAGGTTTTCGCGACCCCGAAAACAATTCTGGTCTCGAAGACCAACCAGTCATCGTGGAAATTCCTCTATGATATTGACAAGGATAATACGGTCAAGGACGACACTTTGGTATGGACTTATTTATACGATTTGAATATTACTGGCCCCGACGGTAACCCACACGCAATATTTCAACTTCCTGACGGTAGGCAGCAAGTGAACTCTAGCCCCTTCCACGGAGTCATTGGTGCCGATCACGTCTTGACCATCTTCAAGGACCCGACACCGGGCGGGTAGGCCCGCCAGGCACTGTCTGGCATATTGGCCGCTATGCGCATTCCGGCCCTCGATAGTGTCGGCTTCGAATGATCGCTTCCCGCCCCTCAGAGAGGCGGCGCGGCGGGCGGATCGCCGACGAACTCCCCGAAAGCGCCTCTCAAAACCTCATTCTCGATTCCTGCCTCTCGAAAGGTCGCAGACCCGTGATTTTCGAGTGGTGCAAAACTCAAGCAGACCGTGCGAAAACTTCGGCGCACATCAAGCGCTGCCCGGATTTCGCGGCCTACGATCGAGCAGAGCTGAAAAAATCGCGAAATTTCATTCTCTGAGCGACCATACGGAGCCCCGGACCGAGTTTTCGCACGGTCTGCATGAAATGTGCACCGTGCGATTCCGGCCTAAAAATCGGGGACTTTTGAGAGATCGGCGCAGGCCATGAGGACCAAACAGGCTTACGAAGTCGAAGGCATTCAATCCGACGAAGCCACTTTCACCGTCGAGGTTCTCGAATGCCTGTCAGAAGATGAGGCCAAAGGACTGGCGCAGCACTACAACCCAATGCGAGCCACCTTCGACACCAATGTCTTCGACAAAAGTCACGGCCGACGCGCCGGTGCTAGGTCCGCACGTTTCCCTATTCTGGTAGGTTCTCTCATTAATTGTTTGTCGCTTATCATCGTTGTATGGCTGGGTTGGCATGTGATCACCCCAGCTTGTGCGCAAGACGATAATCTCAAGATCAGCGGCCCGGCGCTGCCAGCCATTGTGCAGTACCTTTCAAGAAAAGCAGAGTGTCCTGATAACCCCGAAAAGACGGGCTGCACGTTGGGGTCTAATACGATAGAAATCGGTGTGTTTTATGGGCAGTTCCCGGGAGACCCGACGCAATTTGCAGTCGCATTCGTGGCAACTGACACTGGCGGAAGTGGCGCTGCGCTAACGGCAGCCATCTTCAAAGCCGATAGGGTAGGAATTTTCAGCCTGATTGGCGACGTGGGAGTATTCGGGGGAGACCCGAGGCAGGTTCGATTTGGCGCTGGACATACAATCTCGTATATTGGAATGGTAATGAAGCCTGGAGACGCCCATTGCTGTCCGACCGGAAGCCGTCATTTTAGGCTCAAAGTAGGTGACGCCGGTATTTCCTTTTCTGAATGAACCATGCAAGCTAATGTATTCATGAACACAATCTCCTTAGGAAAGTTCCCAGACCATAATCGATCCAGGGCGGTGCTTGCTGTAACGACAAAAGGCGGGAGCGCTGGTCCCTGGCGGCCGCCACCCACAGTACGTGATCGAGCTGCACGATGAGCAAGGACATGCGCATCGGGTGTCCCGGTTCGGTCGCCATCACACGCGATACATGTGAATTACTCAAGGTTGTCTGCGATCAGATCATAGGCGGCTTGTGCCTTATCCAAATCAATTTTCGCAGCTTTGATTTCACCTTCTGGGCGTCGTTGCATCTTGGCTTCGTTATATCGGCGCTCCGCTTCGTTGCGCCAGTCAAATGCTTTGCTCCAAGCGTCGAACTTCGGGTGATCCTCTACAGCCACGGCAATTCTCCCATTTCGCGCAAGCATACCATGGACTGTGAGAGGGAGAGGGGCGCTAGCGCTTGGCACCCGACAAATTTTCAATTACGCCAAGCTCTCAGGAACACGGTGCAGTGTCCAACAGTAACAGCGTGGACGCGATATCGAGCGCTCGCGCGGCGGTTCCTCTGTCCTCCATTGCGCACCAAGCGAAAACGGCTCAAAAAACAAGGGTTTTGAGAGAAGCCCTAAAAGGACGCGGCTTCGCAAAAGGGGAAAGGTTTTAGGAGACCGTGATTACTCGCCTCGCGGCTCCATGAAGCACTCTTTCGAGTCCCTGCCCCGCCGCATTTTTCTGGATTCCTGCACTGCGCAGACGCTTCGACAATACGGCGGCTACATCTATGAGGGTGAGCCGATTCCCGATTCCGATCGCATCCACCGCGTGCCGGAAGGCATCGCGAACGTGGAAGCACTCCGCAACATTTTCTTGGTCAACGAGCGCGCACAGTTCGAATGGATTGTCTCGCGCGCCAGCATGCGAGAGGCCTACGACAAGGGCGAGCCGGGGCATATGCAATGGCTCCGGGATATCGCTGTGCAGCGCGACAATCAGGATGAGAATCGCCCGACAATCAGGATGAGAATGTGCCGCCGCGGGGATGACGAAGGAAGGGCGTAGCCCGACCGTAGAAATCCCCGCGGCGGCGGCGAGCGCCCACGTG
>JBKQNN010000031.1:0-7599 GCA_052145975.1 Rhodomicrobium sp.
TTAGGCTTTGCCCGGAAATAAGTGCGTCATCTGGCGCCGGAATTTTGTTCGCCCGCAAGGCACAAAAAGGGGCGCATACCTAAGGTATGTAACCCTTTTTGCAACGCAGCGGGAGGACAAAAGGCCAAGCCGGGTGGCCGCAGTTATTTTTGGGCAAAGCCTTAGCCGGCTTGCTTCGGTTTTTCGCCGGGCTTGGCGTTTTGGCCGCGATTCCGCTCCGGCTCCGCAGGCATTTCACTCCGGCCCATTTCACTCCGGCCCTTGTGTGCCGCAGACAGGCTTGCGTGGATCTGGGCGGCGACAGTTTTCGCGGCAGAGTCGATTGGGGGCCCTTCCGTTGCGTTTGCCCCGGCTTCTGCATCCGCGCTGGCGGCGGCTGGCGCTGTCGGAGCTGCGGTGGCCGGCTGCGGGGCCGCCGGTGCAGGCGGCGCCATCCTCTGAGCGTGTGCTGCGGCTGGAGGCGCGGCAAGGGGCTTTTGCTGGGCCATGGCAGGGTTTTGTTCAGCGGAAACCCGCTGCTGCGCGGGGGGCTGCTGTTGCACCTGAGGCCGCAATATCGCAACCAGCGGGCCGTGGGTTTCGGCCGTCCGCTCTAACGCCCGCCGGATCGGTTCCACCACGACCTCCATGTGGTGGCCGCTCGCATGCACCATCCAGTCCGCCGACTGGGCGATGGCAACGTGACCCTCCCAAAACAGAAGGTCGCCCCTTTGTATCGCCTCGATATTGGCGGGGTCCCTCGGCTCTCCGGCGCTCTGCATCTGCATGTCGCTGTCGCGGAGGCATGGAATGCCCGCGGCCCGCAGCGAAATCTGCACAAGCCCCGAGCAATCTATGCCCAGCGCGGTCTTGCCCCCCCAGAGGTAGGGAACGCCAACGAACCGCTCCGCCACCCGGACAAAATCCCGTGCCCGCTCGCGGATGCCGACAAGATGGTCCACGAATATGAAACCGCCCCGCGAAAGCTCGGCGAAACGGCCTTCGACTAGACCGGTGGGAGCCACCGTGCAAGAGAAACTCAGCTTGGCGATCGGCGGCCTTTTCATATCCGGCGCTGGATAGAGGTGGGTCAGCCGGGCGCTCACGCGGTGGGTGTTCTCTTCGGCCACGGCCGACAGGCAATCCACCGATGTGTAGCCAACATATCCGTCGTCGTGAAGCTGGACCCAAGCCCAGCCCTCGCGAAATTCGTAGGCCGTAAGCAGCTCTCCGGAGAGGGCTTCGGTGGCCAGAGGCGCATCGAAGCGCGGTGCCACACGGATTTGCGCTGACGGCGCCGACACCTGGCGAAGCTCCCCTTCGGCATAGCGCGGGGCACGAATCCGGTCTTGCAGAGAGGCGGCCGCCAAATCCTCACGGCATGCATTGAGGCGCGGATCGAGCTGGGTCATGAAACCTATCTTCCAAATTCGTTGCGGATAACATCGAACAAGGCGCGAATGCCCTGCGGCTCGCCGCCTGCAGGCTTGGCTGGAAGGGCGCGCGGCACCCAGCCGAAAATATCGAGATGAACGTAGCGCTTGGCGTTTTTCACGAAGCGCTTGAGGAACAGCGCGGCCGTGATGGAGCCTGCAAAGGGGCCGCTGAAGATGTGATTGACGTCCGCAACCTTGCTCTTGAGATAGGCGTCGTAAGGCGCCCAGAACGGCATGCGCCAGAGCGGGTCCGCGACATGTTGGCCTGCCGCGTAGAGGCTTGCCGCAAGGCTGTCGTCCTCGGTGTAGAACGGCGGAAGATCGGGGCCGAGCGCTGCGCGCGCCGCACCGGTCAAGGTCGCCATGTCGATGAGAAGATCGGGCGATTCTTCGTCCGCGAACGCCAGCGCATCCGCCAGGATCAGGCGGCCTTCGGCGTCGGTATTGGCGATTTCGACGGTCAGACCGGCGCGGCTCTTGATGATGTCGCCGGGGCGGAAAGCGTTGCTGGAAATGTTGTTGTCTGCCGCCGGAACGACGATGCGCAAGCGCACCGGCAGGTTCGCCCCCATGATCGTGGCGCCGAGCGCCATCACGCTCGCCGCGCCGGCCATGTCCTTCTTCATCAGCGCCATGGCCGCCGGCGGCTTGATGTCGAGACCGCCGGTGTCGAAGCAGACGCCCTTCCCAACCAGCGTAACCTTAGGATGGCTAAGGTTACCCCAGGTGAGATCGGCAAGGCAGGGCTCGCGGTCGCTGGCCCGGCCCACCGCGTGAAGGAGCGGAAAGTTTTCCGCAAGCAGTGGGCCGCCTGCGATGACGTTTACGCTCGCGCCGAAGGTCCGGCCGAGATCGCCGAGAGCATCGGCAAGGTCGCGCGGGCTACAATCGTTGGCGGGCAAGTTGATCAGCTCGCGCGCGAACCAGATGGCCTGCGCTCTTTGCAGCACGGCCGTCCGGTTGGCGCCTTCGGGCGGGACGAGCTTGCAGAGCTTCCCGGGCTCCCCGGTCAAATAGCGGCGGAAAGAGTAAGCCCCCATAAGCCAGGCCAGGAGCGCATCGTCCGGGGAGCCAGGGAAAGCATCGAGCGCGTAAGTGCCCTCGGGAAGAGCCGCGGGAAGCGCGCCAAGCTGCAACGAGGCGGCGGGCGATGGCTCCTCCTCGCCGAGCGCCAGTAGGACGCCGGCGATGCCGTTGCTGCCGGGCAAAAGCGCATGGCTGCCTGGTTTGGCCGTCCAGCCGGTCGCCGCAAGCCACGCCGCATGCTCAGGGGACACGAATTCTTCGGGGTTCTTCTGAAAGGCGGCGCTCTTAACACTCCGGATCGGCACGCCCTTCCCGCCCGGCGCGGCGAGAACGTCCGAAATATCGTCTGCAATGTCCTGGAAGGAGAAGATCATCGGCAAAGCCTATGCGGGATCGTGAGCGATCCTCTCTTGTCGGGTGTGAGGGCTCTTACGCGCGATCTAAGATCGAATAATGGCAATGGAAAGAGAACAAAACGGCTAAGGGAGGCTCCCGGTCAGAATCCCTCACCGGGGGTGCCACCCACCGTCATACATAAACCCCGGTCTTCCACCTTGTGGCTGTACAACCGGCTAAAAGCGGTTGCAACCAATATGCCGGTATGCCGGTCCACGTTATATTCGTAATCGACGCCCGATATTGGAGTTTCATGCCAACTTATAAGACTCTCGCTAATGGAAACCCGGTCCGATGCCGTATGGCCATTCTTAAGCACGCCGCTATTGGCGATTTTTAGCTCGAATTTAGCTCCGCGTTCCCATACGCAAGTCAGATCGAACTCCTCGCCCGCCGCTCTTCCGGCTGAAAACAAGAGCATGGCTGCGAATGCTGGCAGGATTACTTTGTACATTTTGCGCCTCTCTTTCAGACGCTCAGGGCGTGCAGCGCTCGAATTGGGCGGGCAGCCACAGCTTAAGGTAGCACAATTCCTCGTAGAATTCCATGCCCGGCAAGCTAATTATTTAGCCTCGCCGGTTCAGGCGGCCGCGAAAAAACCGTCGAGCGAAATCTCGATGCCCGGCGGATTGAGCCGTAGGGCGCCTTCCTTCGCAATCGCAGTCACGATGTGCCAGCATTAATTGGCAAGCTTCTCCAGCGGAGGCCATTCCGATCTATCGTGAGAATCCCAGTCTTCAACTTAGCTGCAGGAACATTCTCAATCGCGCGGCCCACATGCAAGACTGCTTCAGCATCGCTCCAATCGCCGCCCCGTAAAACAATCAGACCGGGACCGTGAGCCTTGGAAAGAGCGAGAAGGCGGGGAAAATCGAGATCGGCCGTTATGACGATCCGCTCCTCGCGGTTTGCCAAGTCCAACAGTTCCGTGTCCTTGGCACGGTGAAGCCCAATCTCGCCAGCATGAACGGTATCGTGCCCTTGCCCGTTGAGCCAATGCGCAAGACCAGGTGAAAGAGGCATGTCGATGAGAAACTTGAGGATCTGCCCGGTCAGCGCGCCAGCTCCATCGTCTCATCCTCCGCCAAAAAAGCGGCGTAGCGCAGGGCCGCTGCGATGTCCTCCGCTTCGAGATATGGATAGGACTTTAGGATGGTTTCTCGCGTCTCGCCGGCGGCCAGCAGTCCAAGTAGCCGCGCTACCGGAAAACGTAAGCCCCGAATGCACGGCTTGCCGGTGCAAATTTCGGGGTCGATGGTGATGCGTTCGAATTTCATGGCAGGAGTTTATCACTTCGGCGCTGCGCCCGCCAGATGGCCGGGGCGACAGGTGGCCGGGGCGGACCCGGCCACCGCTGTTGCTACGCGGCGAGGCTGAAGGCCCTGCCGTTGATGATAAGGCCATCGGACCCGGCCGTGATGCGAACCCTATCGCCGTCCTTGACCCCGCCCGACAGGATAAGCTCGGCGAGCGGGTCTTGCAGCGCGCGCTGAATGAGGCGCTTGAGCGGCCGGGCGCCATAGGCCGGATCGTAACCCTTGTCGCCGAGCCAGTGCAGCGCCTTCTGGTCGATATCGAGCACGATCTTCCGCTCTTCGAGCAGCTTCTGCATGCGCTTGAGCTGAATTTCGACGATGGCTCCGATCTCCTCGCGCCGCAGACGATGGAACAGTAGTATATCGTCGACACGGTTCAGGAACTCGGGCCGGAAATGCGCGCGCACCACCGCCATGACTTGCGGGCGCACCGCGTTTACGTCCTCTCCGGGCGGCTGATTGCTCAGATACTCGGAACCGAGGTTGGAGGTCATGATAATGAGCGTGTTGCGGAAATCGACCGTGCGGCCCTGGCCGTCCGTCAGGCGGCCGTCGTCGAGCACCTGCAGCAGCACGTTGAACACATCGGGATGGGCTTTCTCGATCTCGTCGAACAGCACGACCTGATAGGGCCGCCGGCGCACGGCTTCGGTGAGCGCGCCGCCCTCCTCATAGCCGACATAGCCGGGAGGCGCGCCGATGAGCCGGGCGACGGAGTGCTTTTCCATGAACTCGGACATATCGATGCGGACCATGGCCTGGTCGTCGGCGAACAGGAATCCGGCCAGCGCACGCGAAAGCTCGGTCTTGCCGACGCCTGTCGGGCCTAGGAACATGAACGAGCCGATGGGCCGGTTCGGGTCTTGCAAGCCGGCGCGGGCGCGGCGCACCGCAGTCGAAACCGCGTGCACAGCCTCGGATTGGCCGATGACGCGCTTGCCAAGCTCGTCCTCCATCCTGAGCAGCTTGTCCTTCTCGCCTTCGAGCATTTTCTCGACCGGGATGCCGGTCCAGCGCGAAACGACGCCCGCGATGTGGTCGGGCGTCACGGCCTCCTCCACCATGCCGCGGCGGGAATCGGCGGCGTTCTCCATGGCCTTCAGCCGTTTTTCGAGATCGGGAATGACGCCATAGGACAGCTCGCCCGCCCGAGCGAGGTCGCCCTTGCGCTGAACTTGCTCAAGCTCGATGCGCGCGGCATCAAGCTCCTCCTTGACCTTTTGGGCCGATGCGAGCTTCTCCTTTTCCTGTTTCCAGCGCCGGGCGAGGCCGCTCGACTTCTCTTCCAGCTCGGCGATTTCCTTTTGCAGCCGGGTGAGGCGGTCCTTGGAGGCCTGATCGCTCTCTTTCTTAAGCGCCTCGCGCTCGATCTTGAGCTGGATCAGCCGGCGGTCGAGTTCGTCGAGTTCCTCGGGCTTGGAGTCCACCTGCATGCGAAGCCTGCTCGCGGCTTCGTCCATGAGGTCGATGGCTTTATCGGGCAGGAAGCGGTCGGTGATATAACGGTTGGAAAGGGTTGCAGCCGCGACCAGCGCCGAATCGGTGATGCGCACGCCGTGATGCAGCTCGTATTTCTCCTTGAGGCCGCGCAGGATGGAGATCGTGTCCTCGACCGTCGGCTCGGGAATGAACACCGGCTGAAACCGGCGTGCGAGTGCAGCATCCTTCTCGATATATTTCCGGTATTCGTCGAGCGTGGTAGCACCCACGCAGTGCAGATCGCCACGGGCCAGCGCTGGCTTTAGCAGGTTGGACGCATCCATGGCGCCCTCGGCCTTGCCGGCGCCGACAAGCGTGTGCAACTCGTCGATGAACAGCACGACGCCGCCTTCGGCCGCACTGATCTCCTGCAGCACAGCCTTGAGCCGTTCCTCGAACTCGCCCCGGTATTTCGCGCCTGCGATGAGCGCGCCCATGTCGAGCGCCAGCAGCTTCTTGTCGCGCAGGCTCTCAGGCACGTCGCCGTTCACAATGCGCGTCGCCAAGCCTTCCGCGATAGCGGTCTTGCCGACGCCTGGCTCGCCGATGAGAACCGGATTGTTCTTGGTTCGGCGGGACAGCACCTGGATCGTGCGGCGGATTTCTTCGTCGCGCCCGATGACGGGATCGAGCTGCCCCTTCGCCGCGGCGTCGGTAAGGTCGCGGGAGTAGCGCTTGAGTGCGTCGTAAGCCTGCTCGGCCGACGCGCTGTCCGCGGTGCGCCCTTTGCGCAGATCGTTGATCGCGGCATTAAGCCCAACCGGCGTGGCCCCGGCATCGCCAAGAATTTTCGCGGTGTCGGCATCCTTCTCCATGGCAAGCGCAAGCAGAAGCCGCTCGACCGTGACGTAGCTGTCGCCGGCTTTCTCGGCGATCTTCTCGGCTTGATCGAGGACCTTCGCCAATTGCGGCGCAATATAGAGCTGGCCCGCACCCGCGCCCGAGACCTTCGGAATCTTGGCCAACGCTTGGTCGACGCGCGCCAGCGCATCTTCCGGCCGTCCGCCGGACCGTGCGATCAGCCCTGCCGCGAGCCCCTCGCTATCGTCGAGCAGTACCTTGAGCAGATGCTCTGGCATCAACCGCTGGTGCCCTTCGCGAAGAGCCAGCGATTGCGCGGATTGGAAGAAACCTTTGGAACGGTCGGTGAGCTTTTCGAAATTCATACTGCCTCGGTCATTGCAGCTTCCCGCCGCCAACATTAAGACGAAGATTGTGTGAGTTTCTTGATATATGGCAACCTCCGCGCACAAGAAAAGGACCTGCGCTATAACTGCCGTGCCAAAGATTGCTTCGCTCGTGCGCTACCCGATCGAAGGGATGGCGGGCATATCGATATCGAAAGTTGTGCTCGCTGCTGGCGAAGCGATGCCGCCGGCCGCGCCTATGCCATCGAAAACGGCGCGAACAGATTCGTGCTTGAGGAAAGCCTGAGCGCGATCCAGGATGCGGGCCAGCGCATCGGCCGCATCGAGAAGGCCGTTGCTGAGCTTGCTCCGGCGTGGTCCCTGGCCCCCGTTGTGGAGGCGATCCAGGCCCCATTAGCGGCGCGCTACCGCACGGCGCGGCGCCAAAAAAGCGGTTGCCGCGGTCGCCGCCTCGATCCTCACGGCCGCCCACCATATGATCGCCAACGGAACGTTCTACCAAGGCCTCGGCGCAGATCACTTCGAGCGCAGGACAAAACCAAGCCATGTGAGGCGCCTCGCAGCCGAGCTGCAAAACCTTGGCTACGAAGTCGAGATTAAGCCGCTGGCCGCATGATACCGGATCCAGTTGATTGCTTCACGAAGTCCCCCCTCATCCTGTCCTTCTCCGCGCCAGCTCGCCTTGGCGAGCTGGCATCTTTTGCTGCCGCATCCGCTTGCGGATGTCTGTCCCGAGTCCAGGTCGTACAACCGATAGCCCGCACGTTCGTCCCTGGTGACAACCCGGTGGGGATCGAGCCAGTCGACCCGCGATTCCAG
>JBKQNN010000032.1:0-5464 GCA_052145975.1 Rhodomicrobium sp.
ATGCCCGGGTTTGCCGCCCTCGGCATCGCGCCACAGCCCATCGAGCACGCGCTCGGTCAGATTCTTGCAAGGGGCTAGGGGCGGAGTCGCCGCGTCCGTTTGACTATGTCCGGGCTTGGTCAGCTCATCCGCTAGCAGCGCCCGGCTTGGTGCGCCGCAAGAACCGGCAACATTGGGCCATAGCCGACATCCGGTGGCGCGCGTTGTGTCGGCGCATTCCGATCCGGGGCTTAAGGCGCAAGCGGAGCTTTAGGGCGGTTAGAGATCGGGCGCGATGGCCGGTGGAACAGCGCGTTAAGGAGTACGACTATGGCTCAACAAAATCCCGTCCAACCCAATCTCGACCCAGCCTCAATCCTTAAGCTCTATCAGGAAGCCATGGAGGCTTGGACGAAGAATTACGAAAGCTTCACCAAAGCAATGGCGGACGTTTCGCGGCCTATAGCCGCTTCAGGGGTTGCGGAGAGCCTTGGACAGGGTTTTCCAGCACAGTTCTTTCAGAAGGTGGTCGAGACGGAAATGGAACTCTGCCGCTTTTATGAAAAGCGCTGGAGCGAGTACTCGAAACTGCCCCAGGCCATAGCCAGCTGCAAATCTCCCATGGAGCTTGCCGAGTTGGAGCGCAACTTCTGCAGCGCATTCACAAGGGACTATACAAACGAAGGTTCAAAACTATTCAGTTCCTTTACTGAGCTTATGTCGCACTCCGGCGTTAGGAGCAGCTGACGACTTTTTGTCCCCGGCCGCGCCGCTCACTTCTGCCGCATCAAAGGCACGAACCGGACAGGCCCTACCGTCGTGCTGGCGACCGTTCCGTCAGCGTGTTTTACCAATACCATGAGCTGCTGATTGAAGCGGCCAACCGGGATGACCATGCGTCTTCCGGGCCTTAATTGCGCGATCAAAGCCGGGGGAACGTGGTCAGGAGCTGCGGTCACCATGATGGCATCGAAGGACGCATGCTCCTCCCAGCCCTGGTAGCCATCGCCTATTTTCGTCCGGACATTGCTGTAGCCGAGGCGTTCAAGGTTGGCACGGGCCATCTCGCCAAGCGCCGGTAGGATCTCGATCGTGTACACTTCGCTTGTGAGCAGGGACAGGATCGCCGCCTGGTATCCCGAGCCGGTGCCCACCTCGAGGACTTTGTCCGTTTTCTGCAATTGCAGCAGCTCCGTCATCAGCGCGACGATAAACGGTTGCGAGATCGTCTGGCCGTAACCTATCGGCAGCGGGCCGTTTCCATAAGCCGACGGCCGGTATTCAAGCGGCACGAACTCGTGCCGGGGCACTTCGGCCATCGCGGCGCGCACGCGTGGATCGAGCTGCGAAACACCGCTGCTGCCAGCGGTCGCGGCAATCATCGCACAAATTTCCTCGACCATACGCCGGCGGTCTGCAGCGGCATCCGGCTGTGCCATGGACGCCGTAGCTAGCCCAGCAGCAGTCAGCTTCGCGAATAGCCCACATATTCGGGTTCGAAGACAGCGGAACTTCATGGCGCCATTCATCCAAGCGGCGCGATCGCCGAAAACAAATTCACGCCAAGGCCGAATATTGCGATGTGGCATTTTGCTCTTGGAGAAGCGGGCGAGCAACGCACTTTGCCAGCTTTCCGTAGAGCGGCGCCATCCCCGCGGCTGAGTGCAGATAGAGCGGATCCCACGAGCCTGGTGGTGGAAATGCGATGGTCGGCTTGTGGCCCGAAGCCCGGCTGCCTACGCCGGGCGGACGGTTCGGCTATAGGGGGGTAAGCGTGAATTGCAAAATGCGCGCGGCCACCGTCACAGATGACTCATTCCGGAAGAAGTAGGACGCTGATTCTATCGCACGATTGCAGACATATCCGCTATTGCGCCGCCGGCACCAGCAGGAAGGAGTAAACGCCATGGGGCTTCGCTGGCTGAGTAGCATGAGCGTGGCCGAATTCGACAAGGACCACCGGCAATCTCGCGCGAAAATTCGGCGATGAGATCGCGATATCGCCGCCCTGCTGCCGAACGTTTATCGACGCCCAGCGACGAACCATTCGTGATGGCCGAGCGCCATTGAACTGGACTGATTGCAATTTGCTTGTGATCTGGCGGCATGCACCTATCTTGCCAGATCGAGGATAAGCCGTCCACAAGCCAAATTCAGCCGCTATATGCACGCTGCAGGGCTTCAACTACCAATGCCTCGGCCGTTGGATACGAACCGCGCTCAACCCGGCGAACGGCCTCGGCTTGGAGCACTTTTGCGGCCAGCCGGCTAATTGTCACCGTCATGGGTCTTTGACCGGCTTTAGCGTGCGCCGCTTCCTCAGTCACCCGGTTTGCGCTCAATGATAGATGCGTTGCCAAGCGGTCTTGCTTATCCGGGTCAGGTGCAGGGCCGCGTCGATCCTTAGAATGGCCGTAGCCAGGTCGCGATACTGCTTCAGCTCCCGGGTTGGATCGAGCTTCAGCAGCTTCATCAGGGCGTAAGCAGCGCTGCATAGCAGCAGCGGCGCTTCAATTTGCTGCTTCAGGTCTTCGATGGCAAAAACCACCAAACGGCGCGTGCAGGAAGCATCGTCAATTTTGACCTTGCCATCCAAATAATCCAGGCAGGCAAGAGCTTCGCCGCTCGCTAGATGGTTAACCAACGCGTTCAAAAAGCCCTGCGCAATCTGGTCGAACAGAGACAGCCGGCCGGCATAAGAGCCGTGGCCAGGTTCGGTTGATATCACTGATTTTTCGCTCATCGTGGGCGTTTCCCTTATTTTTTTTTCTTATGATGCGAATCGCCGGTCTGATTAAAAAAAATGCACAACTAAAGTCGAGGAGCAAAGAGCCCGTTCTGCAACATTGAATTGCTAAAGCAGTTTTACACAATTATTAGGATCTTGAGCGAAGCCTTTGACCCGGCCTGGCATTCTAATAAGGCGGGACTCCCTAATGCGGGCCAACGCGCGTATTGTAGCGCATCTTGGACGCGTCAATTTCGCGGCTAGTCATGCTTGAGCATAACCTAGTGCTGGGTCGCATTGCATCCAACGCATCTGATTTATAAGGTACCTGGCCACAGCTTTTGCTACTGAGAGGTTTTGGAAGGTTGAGGAGGGTAGTGATTGCGGCTATCCATGTGTAAGTAAACGTTAGTGGTCAGTTTACCCTAAAATAATTTTGCCTATTGTTCGTGCAATAATGAATTGAAGGCGCAAATTACAGCGTCCTAGACTGCGCTTCGGCAAAGATTGGATTTAGAAAGGTGCGTGCCATGCGTCGTCTCCTCCTAGCCCTATTGGCATCTACTGCAACATTTGCGATGGCAGCTCCAGAAACTACGGCGGCACCATCGTCAAGCATAGGTGTTGTTAAGGGTACCAGCATAGCCATGGATGCTGCCTATCGAAGGGGCCGCGGCGCCGTTGCTTACCGTGGCCGCGGAGGCGTCTATCGCGGCCGGGCCTTTGTTGCCGGGGGCAGAAGGTTTTATGGCGGCCGCGCGGTTTATGGTGGGCGCGCGGTTTATGCAAGGCGGGGGGCAGTTTATGGCGGTGGCTATTATGCCCCCGGCTACTGTACACCCAGCTATTGCCCAGGCGGCTATTACGGTGGCGGCGCAGTTTATGGGCGTGGAGGAGTAATTGTCCGCCGCGGCGCGTATTATGGCCGGCGCGGCTTTGTTGCAGGCCGCGGAGCCGTTGCGGGAAGGCGTTACGCTGTGCGCGGCCGTGGTATGCGGCGCAGGTAACCGGGCCATTCGTGTTAGATCCGGATCACGGCCGGCACTAGGATTGCGCAATGTTGGAAGCAGCTAACTATTCTGCAGCCGAGACATTGCGCAACGGTGAGCGCATCCTGATCCGGGCTCTCAGGCCGGAGGACCGGGAGGGCATGCTTAGCCAAGCGCATTGGCTCAACAAAGGAGCGGCGGGGAACTGTTAGAGTTTGGCGACTAGCGCCCAGTAAAGCCGCGTCTAGCCCATCTTATGCGTTCGCACGCATAAGATGGGCTAGGTCAGCGGCGCTCACGGCCACGGCAGATCTCTCCACAGCCTATGCGGTGAAGCCTATATGTTCAATGCGTCTCTAATAGTTCAACGGATAGAGCGCCTGGCTCGAACCAGGCGGTTGGAGGTTCGCATCCTTCCGGGCGCGCCATTCAGCTCCCCCCTCCTCACCTCACGCTCGATTACCAGAGGAGCGAGCCACCACTTTTGCGGTTCTAGCGTTCACGCTTCAGGCTTAGAATATAGGCAATAATGTTATCCCGCTCATTCGCGGCTAGCACGAAATTCGGCATGTTTTCATGAACGGAATGGAGAATCGCCCCAAGGCTAATACCGGTTACACCCGACGAGTTGGCGATCGCTCCAAAGCTTGGCGCCAGGGGGGTCGGCGAATGTTCATCTCCCTGCCGAATGGCATGACAAACGGCGCAAACTTGCTGAGCATAACTCAAGCCCTTGGCGAGGTCGCCAGGTTCTTGAGCGCCAGCCGTACACAATGTGCTGGCTAATAGTGTGCTTAGCGCGAGAATTCGCATCAGCATATCGCCTCCCTAAAATTGCTACCCATGCAGGGGTCTGGTACCGGCGCCTCGCCGTCTGCCATTATTGCTTTTGCCGCCCGGCAAACATAACCAAGAATCGATAAACCCGGCCTTATGTAGCAAGAGCACCTAACAAGTCAACTCGCCATGACGCCTGCAATGGCCGCTAATAGTGCTAAGACAACAGCAACAGCGGTCCAAAAGGCGGCCTCTTTGTTCAAGCGACCTCCCTTTCTCAGGGTTCGTGTCAGGGCACCAATCCAAGTCTTTGTGTCGCCCTGAGGGACTTCCCGCAGCCTGCCGTTTATTTCCTCGAACGGAACAAAGTCCACGCGTGCAGCTTCACGCCACTTTAAAACTGCCCGCCACCCTGCGCCCGCGCACAAAAATGCTAAAATCACTGCCAGGATTTTCATTTTCCACCAGGAAAGTTAGTTAGATCGCCCTTGCCCAAAATGCAAAGGGCGCCTCCGAAAGGAAGCGCCTATTTTCCGCCCTAGCTTGGTTGTTATGGGCCGTAAAATACGGAGCGTAGGCGTTTGTTCCTGCGAAATCTCCGCCTATATCAGTTATATATGGACGCGGACAGATTGCCGCAGTCTATTGATCGGCTCGTATCTAATCCAGATGGGAGGATCAGCTATGACCTCTTGGAAATTCGCCACATCTTTCCTTCGTGCCGTCAGCGGTTTTTTCGCGCCAGTCCGGAGCGGTGGCCACCTCGTCCGGTGACGAGGTTGCAGCCGCGGCCGGCGAGGAAGGTATGCGGTTCCTGCTGGTCTCCGGCAAGCCTCTCAAGGAGCCGGTCGCCTGGTACGGACCCATCGTCATGAATACCCAGGCGGAGCTTGAGCTGGCGGCGCGCGAGCTACAGGACGGCACCTTCATTAAAAGCCGTTGAAGTTTTGTCTGATGCGCCCTCGGCATCGCTCCGGCCGATTGGGGTGGA
>JBKQNN010000033.1:0-24762 GCA_052145975.1 Rhodomicrobium sp.
CGCAGTTCGAGGATATACGAGGCGATTGCGAGCATCAGGATCGCACCCGCCTCATAAAGCAGGTTCACCGGCTCTTGCTCCTTTTGCAGGATGGCGAGCCGCGAAAGAGCTGTGATCGCGATAAAGATCGGAAAGGTGATCGGGATTCGTTCGCTCTCGTAATAGACGCCTGCCATGCCTAACACCTCAGCGTAGAGGAACATCAGCAAGAGGTCTTGAAGTTCGACGTCTCTTCTTTCATAGATTTGATAAAGGGCTTCAGCCGCACCGGCGAGGGTCAATACACCGATTATGACAAGCAGAGCGTTTTCGGCATAGTGGCTCGCCTTGATCATCGCATCATCCTGCAGGCTCTATTCGACGGTTCGCGGAAGCGCTGCTGCCATTCCTGGCGGTGTGGCCGTCAAGGGCGTTCGCAACATAGAGTTTAACCGCATCCCGTAACCAATCCATGTCGCGCAACGTGATATCGGTCTGCTGCGATGCCATCGCTATACTGGCGGCATGGAATGCGTCGAGGATCGCGATGTGAAGATCCGTTCTGACGCTTCCGCTGGCGTTCAGGTCGTAGACGAAAGCGTAGAGCTTAAACTCCAAGGCATTGCCGCCAATATTTTCGAAGTCGACGAAAGGCGCAGGTACGCGCATGACGGCTGGATGAGCTTGCGCGACCTGCAGCAGGATCGCTTTCACTTGCCGCGGATCGGTGCCGTGCGAGACGCTTATATGAATCGTGATCCGGCCGGTATTGTTCCTAAGCGTCCAGTTCTTCACCTTCTCACTGATGAAAAACGAATTGGGGATCAGCACATTCGCGCCGTCGAAGGTCTCGATCTCGGTCGAGCGGACGCTGATCTTGCGGACATAGCCTTCCTCGCCGCCGGCCACGACAAGATCGCCTACCTTAATCGGACGCTCCGCCAAGAGGATCAGGCCCGACACGAAGTTGCTCACGACGCTCTGCATGCCGAAGCCAATGCCGACAGAGAGCGCGCCAGCGACAATCGCGAGGTTGGAGAGATCGAAACCCGCGCTAGACAAAGCGATGAGCGCGGCTGCCGAGATACCCACATAGCCAACGCTGGTGCGTATGGAATCGCGAAGCCCCATCGACAGGCCGGCAGGCTTGAGCACTTGCGTGTCCAGCCATTGCTGGAAAAACTTTGCGGCAAAATAGCCGAGTACGAAAACGACGATGGCGGCCAGAAGCGCCGCGAGCGTTACCTGCGTGCTGCCGATATGGAGGCCGAAAAAGAGCTGATGGTACCACTCAAAAATATCGGCCCATTGAAAATTCCACTGATTGAGGATAAGCGGAATCGCAGATAGCAGCACCGCAAACTTCAATAGCAAGCTCACGGGAACCGCAAGCCTCTGGCGGGCGGTCGGGTCGAGTTTGGTTACCGTCGCAAGCCATTTGCCCGAACCCGAATCCTCGTCTCTCATCGCTTGCGCGACACCGTCCGCCCACAGCAGCAGGAGATAAATGATCGTCAGGATCGCGCCCGTGACGATGAGTTGCTGCGTAATGAAATTCGACAAGTAGATGTAGCCTGCCGCTGCGGTCGCCAAAATGGCGATGGCGGCAAGCCACACCGGCAGCCCGAGAATGCGCAGCCAGGAGGTGGAAGGCAGGCCCTCCATGCGCTCTTTGCTCAGCGGCGTTTGAAGGACGATGGCGAGCAGCAAGACGATGACGGTGTTCGGAATTAGGGTCAGCACCAATCTCGATGGTACCGGTGCCTTGAAAACAAAAGTTGCCGCTTGGAGGAATGTTGCAGCGCCGTAGATGAGGGCCACTGTAAGCATGAGAGCGGAAATCCGCACTGCGGCTGCGTTCGAGGCGGGGATAAGGCGCCAGCGGTGATCGCTTGGCGAGAGCGCTGTAGAAATCAGAGCATTTATAACCACCACAGTGACGATCGAACGGGCACCCGAATAAAAGAGCAAGCCCATATCGTACGGCAGTTCCTGGACCTGATCGATAGCCTTGTAGAGGAAAATGAGGGGCAGAACCGCCGGCAAGGATCTCAGAAGGATGATGCCCGCCGCGTCGGAGGCGCGCCGCCAGAAGGGAGGTTCGCCGCCTTCTTTCCAACGCCTGAGCGAGCGCACGCCGAACAAATCCAAAATGGTCAAGCCCAGCCAGAGCGCCAGTGCAACTCCGGCGAGAGGAAGAATTTGATCCCGATCTTGGGCACTCCACCAGGCGTTTACGGCGCTAAACGTTTGACTTGCCAAGTCCGCAATTTGGCCGGGCGCGTTTTCCCAGGTCCCGGGCAGGAACGCTCCCGGTACACGGTGAAACCGGAACTCGTTAATTCTCGATAGCCGGGCCCGCAAAGCCTCGGCAATGAGCTTGGTGATCCGGCCCTTCGTACTGTCCAAGGTCGCGCGCGCTGAATTCAGATAGGCGAGATAAGCAGTGAGTTCGGCCCGATAGATCGCCGCTTGTTCCAGCTCCGGAGCCTGGCCTTGGGCAGGCGGAGCGGGGAGCACCTGCAGATCTTCGTTTGCAGAGTTGAGCACAGGCTCAAGCTTTGTCCAAAACTCTTCGCCATCGGCGCGCAGTTTGTGAAGTTCCTCATCATAGGCAAGCAGCGGCTTGTACCCGGCCTTGGAATTGTGGATGCCCTGCTCGATCCGCTCGAGATCCTCGCGCCAGCGCTTGATCTCGGCCTCGATATCGAGGCCCGTTGCGGCGTTGGCCTTGTTGACGAGTGCAGCCTGATCGACATGTGGCAGCTGTACGGCCTGGCTCGCCGCGGCTGGGGCGGCCGGTGCCGGCGGCTGCGCGGCGGGTGCGGGTTGCGCGGCGCCTAGCAGAGGCAGCGGGGCCTGGGCCATGGCTCCCGCGCTCATGACAGTGAAAATCGCGAAAAGCGAGTATACAATCGCGCAATGCCGCACAACCATCGGAAACGCCCTCTGTCGAAAAACTCAGCCGCAGCGCAGCTGTACTAGAAGCGGACCGTGCGGACAATAAGGCGATAGCCAAAGGGCAGCGCCGGTGCGCATATGCCTCAGCGGCGCCCGTTAGCTCTCGGCTGTTGCCCCGCCGGGTGCGAGTCTGGCGTCGCTGTCAAGGGGCCCTGGATGGGATGTCTCAGCGTTGCCCGAGACCCGAAATATCTTTTGGAAGAATAGGTTATTGGGCACCTGAAGAGCGCTAGCGCACGCCTAAATGAAGTCGGCGCTGATTGAGCGTTTGCTTAGCGTCGAAAGCTTGGGTTCAAGCTCAACCCAAAGCTGCCGCGCCGCTTCGAGCTTCTTGCTGACGTCGTCTTCTCCAAATGGGGTGTCGAGCAGTTTGTACTTATGCTTCTTTGCATAAAAGCGGATGTCGGTTGTATGCATGACGTCGAGGAATTTGCCGGCGTGACGCTTGGCTACCCCCTCTTCGGGGAAGAAATATATGACCGTGTAGCCGCGCATGGACGGGTCGTGCAGCGATTCTCCCTGCTCGTACCAGTAGTGGAGGGTGCGGTTACGGTAGAGCGACTGCACCGAGTGGAACGCCTGAGCGTGGGTACCGTCCGGATTCCAATCGTCGCCCGAAACGTAAATCTGGCCGTCGCAGAAGTCGATGTTGAGAAAGCCAAAATAGAGCGGCTTCTGCGTTTGCATGTCGACGACAACCAAAGGCCAGTCGCCCTCGATGAAGTCGTTGCCTACGAGCGTGCGCCGGAGCAAACGGGAAAAAACCGGGATCTTCTCGATGATTATCGTCGAAAGCGGATAGCTCAGCCGGAACAGCAGGGCGAGCGCGGCCAGAACCGCCGGCGCGGCCCAATTCTTGTATTGCGCGCTCGCCGCCTGCAATTGGTCCCAATGCTGTAGCACCCACCACGTGAATGCCGCTACCGCCGCATGGACTGCCGAATGTACGCCCCGGAACAAGTGTGTGCCCTCTTGATCGCGACCGGGCGCACCTTTGCACATCCGGCCGCAGCCTTGCAATGTTTTCGAATTAACCGCCGGTTAATTAGTTTAGCGCCTGTGGCCGGGCCGCGCCTGGAAACCGGCTGACGCCCGAGCCAATTGTTGAGCCGGTCTAAGTAGAGGTAGACGATTGGCGTTGTGTAGAGCGGCGCCTCCGCAAAATGAACTATGCGCAGACCCGGGTTTTAAGACGGGTGGCGGTGGCTCAGGTGAACCGCCCTCTGCCGCTCAGAGCCAGCATGACAAGCCGCCGCTTTGCGCTATAAGAGGGCATGACAAGAGTGCATAACCGAACCACCCGGCTGGGCCGGCTTATCGCGGAAATCGTGGCCGATCGCCGGCTGGCGATCATGCTGGCGCTGGGCTTCAGCGCGGGCCTGCCGTATTTGCTTGTGTTTTCGACGCTCTCGGCTTGGCTGCGCGAGGCGGGCATCGCGCGCACCGAGATCGGCTTCTTGAGCTATGTTGCGCTTGCCTATAGCTTCAAATTCCTATGGGCGCCCATTATCGACCGGCGCGACGTTCCGCTGCTTTCGCGCTTTGGCCGCCGCCGGGCCTGGATGCTGCTCAGCCAAGGCTGCGTGAGCCTCGGCCTTCTCGGCATCGCGTCCGGCAATCCCTCGCACTCGCTGGTTTGGACCGTGGCCTGTGCGTTCTTCGTGGCCTTCGCCTCGGCGACCCAAGATGTGGTGGTGGATGGCTGGCGCATCGGTGCAGCACCCGTGGAACGGCAGGGCATGATGTCGGCGAGCTATCAGCTCGGCTATCGCATAGCACTTCTGTCTGCGGGGGCGGGCGCGCTCTATATAGCCGATTTCGCCGGCTGGAAGTTGGCCTATTCCGTCATGGCCATCCTCATGGCCGTTGGCATCGCGGCCAGCATCCTTGCTCCGCACCCGCCGCAAAGCGAACCGGCCGGTCCGCGCGAGTCCTTCCTCAAGCTCTATGCAGAGCCGGTCGCCGATTTGCTGCGCCGCAACGGGGCGATGATCGTCCCGATCCTCGTGATCGTCGCGATCTACCGGGTTCCGGATTTCGTCTCCGGCGTGATGGCGAACCCGCTCTATATCGATCTCGGCTTCTCGAAAACCGCCATCGCAACCGTGACCAAAATCTACGGCGTCTGGATCGGCATTGCAGGCGTCTTCGCTGGCGGGATCGCGGTCCTGCGGCTGGGCTTGATGCCTGCGCTCTTGATCGGCGCCATCGCGGCCTCGGCTTCGCATCTTGCCTTCGCGTGGCTGGCACTTACCGGCGCCCGGCTCGATCTCCTAACCCTCGCCATTGGCGTCGAGAGCTTTGCCTCAGGCTTCGCCGGCACGGCACTGATCGCCTTTATGTCCTCTCTGACCTCGCCCGCTTTCGCGGCAGCGCAATATGCACTGTTGAGCTCGCTTTACGCGCTACCCGGCAAGCTTGTTGGCGGCCTCTCCGGGCTCATGGTCGACCATTTCGGCTATCCGATGTTCTTCGTCATCACCTCGGCCATCGGCATTCCTGGCGCGCTTCTCTGTCTTTATGTCTGGGGCGCAACGCCAGCTGGGGACGGCGAGGCGGAAGAACCCGTGGCCGCACCAGGCGGTGCAGTACAGTGAAGTCTTAATGGCGCCGGGCCTGCCTGGATCCGTTCGCCACTGCGGCATTATGGCGCCGCCAGACGTATTTTTATTAGCCGAGGCGCTCGCTTTCACCCGCGGCCCAGGACAGCACCACAGCTAGGGCGCGGATGGGAGTAAGTCCGCTTTCAAGCGCGCGCTCATAATCGGCTATCAAAGCGCCCCTAAATTCCTCAATCACTTCATCCGGCACTTCATCGGAATATTTATCTTTCTTAAAACCTTCAAACAAACTGGCGGACACTTGCTCGCTGTTATGACCCAGCATGGAACGCGCTCCCATTATGCTGCCACCTTAACGTGGTAATTTTATTTCGCATGCGGCTCCCGGAGCGCATGAACAATCCCTAGCAGTGCGGGGAGGCGCTACCATGACTTGCGCCATTCCAGCAATACAACCCCTGAATATCGATGGTAGCATTCATTGTCAAATGCAGAGATAAAGTCTTTTTTACGGCGTTGCAGAAGCTGTGGAAATTCCTCACTACACGTACGTTATTGGCCCTCTAGCGCACCCGCCGCCGCGGCCAGGAGGACTACGAGCCACACCGGAAGCCTTGCCACGGCAAGGGCTGCCAAAGCCAGGATCGCGAGCGCCGCGTCTAGTGGGCGGTGCACAGCCGAGATCCAAACCGGCTCATAGAGCGCCGCGCCGAGAATGCCCACGACAGCGGCGTTGACCCCGTCAAGCGCGCCGCGCGCTTGGCCCTTCACCCGTAGCCGGTCCCAGAATGGAAGTGCGCCATAAACGAGCAGGAGCCCTGGCAAAAAGATTGCGATCACGGCCACTGCCGCGCCAATTGCGCCACCAGGCCCAACGCTTGCCTTTGCACCGAGAAACGCGGCGAAAGTGAATAACGGCCCAGGAAGGGCCTGCGCCGCGCCATAGCCGGCCAGAAAATCGCCGGCGGGCACCCAACCGGGCTGCACAACGGTTTGCTGCAGCAGCGGAAGCACAACATGGCCGCCGCCGAAAACCAACGCGCCCGCCCGGTAAAAGGCTCCGGCGAGCGCGGCCGTGCCGTTTTGCGAGACGGCGGCAGCGATAGGAAGGCCGGCGAGCAGTAGGAAGTAGGCAAGGATCGCCGTCCACGCAGCCCTGTGGCCGGTTCTCACGCCAAGCGGCGGCGCGCGGGGCCGCTCCAAGCCTCGCAAGGTAAAGAAGCCCAATGCAGCACCCAAAATAATGGCGGCGAGTTGCAATTGCGCGTTTGGCACCGCGATGAGTGAGGCTGCGATGGCGAGAGCGAAGCCTGCTCTGAGCCGGTCCGGGCACAGCGAGCGTCCCATGCTCCTAACGGCCTGGGCCACCACTGCCACCGCGAGCAGCTTTAGCCCATGGATCGCCCCTTGCGCGGCGGGGCTTTGCACGTATTGCAATCCGTAGGCCGCGATCAGCATGAGCAGCGCCGAAGGCAGCGTAAAGCCGGTCCAGGCAGCGATCCCGCCCGCGAGTCCGCCGCGCAGGATGCCCAGCGCAAATCCAACCTGCGAGCTGGCCGGTCCCGGCACGAATTGCGCCAGTGCGACGATGTCCGCGTAGGCCGCTTCGCTCAGCCATTTGCGGCGGTTCACGAACTCCGCGCGGAAATAGCCAAGATGCGCGATAGGCCCGCCGAAGCTGATCAGCCCCAGGCGCAGGAATGCGAAAAAGATTGTCAATATTTTCATGGCAGCCATGTATCCAGAATCGGCGATCCGCACAACGCGCATCGCCCCTCACCCTGTCCCTCTCCCTTTGGGAGAGGGGACGCCTGAACTACCCGCAGCGGAAATTCTAGGGTTCCCTCTCCCCTGGGGAGAGGGACAGGGTGAGGGGCGGAACGCTTTGTCTATGACTCCCTTCAGCGATGGTGGGGATTGGTATTCCTAGCCGGATTTCCGCCCCGCCTGCTTCGCCGGAGGCCCGCCCGCTTTTGCGGCCTTCGTATCGGCCTTCCGCTTGTCCTCCTGCCGCTTGGCTTTCTCCAGCGCCGCCACTTGCCAATCCTGCGCCAGGATCTCCGCAAGCTCCTCCGAGCGTTGCATCGCCAGCGCCGCCATCCTTTGCGTATCGGTGTAGTGCGCGTAATCCTCGTAGAGGCGCCTTTCGTCGTGCTCCTTGAAGGTCTCCACGGTGAAGCGGACCTCGCCCTCCGGCAGCCCAAGCCCGCGCAGCACATCCTGCGTCAGCGCGAGGGAGGAAAGAAAGGCTTCACGCTTGATGTTCTTGATGCCGAGTTCCATCAATTGGTGGACGTGGCGCCGGTTGCGGGCCCGCGCGTAAATGGGCACATGCGGGAAGTGCGTCTTGACGAGCTCCGCGGTCTTGAGCGATGCCTCGATATCGTCGATGGCGAGCACGAAGGCGCGTGCCTTGCCGGTCTCGGCGGCCTCCAGGATCGGCAGCCGGGTGGCATCGCCGAAATAGCTTCTATTGCCAAACTGATTGACGAGCTGCACCTGATCGGGATCGTCATCGAGGGCCGTGTAAGGGATGCCCTTTGCGTTGAGGACGCGGCCGACTACCTGGCCCACGCGGCCGTAGCCCGCGATCACGACATGGCCGTGGTTCGCCGGAAGCTCGTCGAAGGCCGGCTCGCGCTTGGCTATGCGCTTGCGGACGATATCGTCCAGGCCGAGCAGGAGCGGCGTCGTCACCATCGAAAGGGTCACGATAATGCCTAGCGTCGAGGCATAGCCAGGCGTCAGGATACCGCCCTGCTGGGCGCTCGCAAATACCACGAAGGCAAACTCGCCGCCTTGGGACGTGACGATGGCAAACCGGCGCGCCGCTGGCCCGCCGAGCTCTTGCCAGCGCCCGATTGCATAGAGCACGGCCATTTTCACCGCGACCAGTCCTGCCACGCCTGCGGCAATCGGACCTGGCTGGCTCAGCAGCGCCTGATAATTCAAGCCCATGCCCACCGACGTGAAGAATAGCGCCAGCAACAGCATTTCGAACGGCTGAATGTCCGCTTCGAGCTGATGCCGGAACCGCGAGTCCGCCAAGAGAATGCCCGCAAGGAAAGCCCCGAGCGAGGCCGAAAGGCCGATCTCCGTCATCAGGAGGGAAACGGCCGCCACGGTTAGAAGTGCTGCCGCTGTCATCGCCTCGCGCACCTGCGTCAGTGCGAGCAGATGGTAGAGGCGGTTGAGAACGTACCGGCCGACGCCAACGATGAGAGCGATCGCGCCAACGATCCTGAGCGCGCCCGCCCAGGTAATCATCGCTTCAGCCGGCATCTTGGGCGAGAGTAGCGGCACAATCGCGATCAGCGGTATCGCCGCGATGTCTTGGAAAAGCAGCACCGAAAAGGCCAGGCGCCCGTGCCGCGTGGTCAGCTCGCCCTTTTCTTCGAGCGTTTGCAATGCGAAGGCCGTGGACGAAAGCGCCAGCGCGAGTCCAGTCAGGAAGGCTTTCGGGAAGGACAACCCGGTCCGCGGGGTCAGCCAAAAGATCAGGCCCGCGAGCAGAATGCCGGTCACAACGAGCTGGACGAAGCCTACGCCAAAGACCGCGCCCCTCATCTTCCAAAGGCGCTTCGGCCGCAACTCCAGGCCGATCAGAAACAGGAACATGGCGACACCTAGCTCGGCGGTGCGCCGCAAGGCTTCGGGGTTATAGGCGGCAATTCCGAGGAAGCTAGCGGCGCCGTAAGGCCCGATGAAAGCGCCGGCCAGGAGATAGCCCAGGATCGAGCCGAGCTTGAGCATCCGCGCGATGGGGCCTGCAAAGGCCGCGACGCCCAAGAATATGGCAAGCTGAATCAGGAAATGGCCGTCGATGGCGCTATCCTCCGCAGTGGCCCGGGGAGAGACGTCTGGCAAGTCTCAGATTCATAGGGTGAAGCAAAAAACCGCCCCTGCCAACCTCAGTGGGCAGGAGCGGCTCAAAATCGCGTCGCAGTTATGCTGCTCTTCTCTTGCTAGCCAAGCACTTTCGAAAGCGCAACGAGGCCAAGCGCGACGAAAAGAGCTTTCGCCGGGCCGTCCGAGTACGCCTTGATGTGCTCAATCACGTAAGGGACATCGTAGACGCCGAAAATGCTCAGTCCGACAACCACGGCGATGGCGATGCCGATAAGCCAAAGAACCCAACTCATGGAACCCCCTAAAGGTTAACAAACGGTTTGACGCCAACCAACAGGTAGAGGACGTGTGCTTACCTTGCAAGTGATTGTAACTAGCATTTTAGCCGCGTTAGCGCCGGTGCGCCCGCTTTGCACCAGTGCTTTGCGTGTGTTGCGCTACAATACCGTCCGGAGATTGTATTTCATGAGGCGGCTTCAGAGGCAGCATCCGCGCCTCCTCTGTGTTCTCCCGGATACGCCTGCATCCGGGAGAGACCGATGCCTGTTTATTTAGGTTCGATATCAGCTGAGGTGCTTCGACACTTCATCGAGCATCTTCTTGGCGTCGCCGAACAGCATCCGGTTGTTCTCCTTGTAGAACAGCGGATTGTCGATACCGGCGTAGCCGGAGGCCATCGACCGCTTCATGACGATTGAGGTCTTGGCCTTCCACACCTCCAGCACCGGCATGCCGGCGATGGGGCTGGTGGGGTCTTCCTGAGCGGCCGGGTTGACGATGTCGTTCGCACCAATCACGATGGCAACATCGGTTTCGGGGAAATCCTCGTTGATCTCGTCCATCTCCAGCACGATGTCGTAGGGCACCCTGGCCTCGGCCAGGAGCACGTTCATGTGCCCTGGCATGCGGCCGGCCACCGGGTGGATGCCGAAGCGCACGTTGACGCCCTTTGCACGCAGCTTCTGGGTGATTTCGTTCACCGTATGCTGTGCCTGTGCCACTGCCATGCCATAACCCGGAACGATGATGACGTTGCGGGCTTCCTTGAGCAGCTCCGCGGTCTCTTCCGCGCTGATCGGATTCACCTCGCCCTGCGGGCCCCCGGCGCCCGGAGCCGCTGCCGTGCCGCCGCCCGTGCCGAAGCCACCCGCGATCACGGCGATGAAACTGCGGTTCATCGCCCTGCACATGATGTAGGAGAGGATCGCGCCCGAGGAGCCGACCAGCGCGCCGGTTACGATCAAAAGGTCGTTGGAGAGCATGAAGCCGGTTGCCGCCGCCGCCCAGCCCGAATAGCTGTTCAGCATCGACACCACCACAGGCATGTCGGCGCCGCCGATTGCCATTACCATATGCACGCCGAAGGCCAGCGAGACCGCCGTCATGACCAGAAGCGCCGCCATGGCGGTTTTCTCAGCCGGCATGCCGAAGGCCGGGGAGAACTGTTCCGGCGATAGGAACACATACCCGGCAAAGATCACGATTAGAAGGCCTGTGAGGTTGATCCAGTGGCGTGCGGGCAGCAGCACCGGCTTGCCACCGATCTTGCCGGACAGCTTGCCGAACGCGATGACCGAGCCCGAAAAGGTGACGGCGCCGATGAGGATGCCGAGATAGATTTCGATCTCGTGGACCGTCTTCTCCGCGCCCACGAAGGTTACGGTCGTGTCGATGAAGCTCGCAAATCCCACCGCGCAGGCGGCCAGGCCAACGAGGCTGTGCATGAGCGCGACCAGCTCGGGCATTTGCGTCATCTGCACTTTTTTGGCGGCATAGAGGCCGATACTGGCGCCAACCGCCATGGCGGCCACGATGTAGGGCAGGCCAGGAAGCGCTACACGCGGACCGAACACCGTGGCCAGTACGGCGATGCCCATGCCGAAAATGCCGTACCAATTGCCGCGCCGCGCGGTTTCGGGGTTGGAGAGGCCGCCGAGGCTCATGATGAACAGGATCGCGGCGCCCACATAGGAGACTGAAACGAGGCTAACAGGAAGCATATCCGTCTCCTTATTTGCGGAACATTGCCAGCATGCGCCGCGTGACCGCGAAGCCGCCGAACATGTTGATGGCGGTCAGCGCGATGCTGACGATGGCGAGAATGCCGATGAGAGTGCCGGTGCGCTCTCCCGTCGAGGGAGGCGCGATCTGCACCAAGGCGCCGATACAGATGATCGACGAAATGGCGTTGGTCACGCTCATCAGCGGCGTATGCAGCGCGGGCGTCACGTTCCACACCACCATGTAGCCGACGAAGCAGGCCAGCACGAACACGGTGAAGTGACCGAGGAACGCCTCCGGAGCGTAAAGCCCCACCAGCAGGAACAGGGCTGCGCCGATGCCTGCCGTCACCAGAAGCTGCGACGCGGACGATTGCCCGCCGCCGCCATGGCCATGGCCGGAGGCTTTCTTTTCCACGGCGGCTGGTTTCGCGGCCGCTGGCTTGGCGGGCGCCGCGGGAAGCTTGGGTGCCGGAGGCGGCCAGGTGATTTCGCCGGACTTGATGACCGTGAGGCCGCGGATCGCGTCATCGTCCATGTTCACATCGATGATGCCGTCCTTGGTCTTGCACAGCTCTTCGGTCACGCGCAGGAGATTGGTCGCGTAAAGCGTGGAAGACTGCCTGGAAAGGCGGCTCGGCATATCGGTAAAACCGACGATGGTCACGCCATGGCGCACCACCGCCTCGCCCGGAACCGTCAGCTCGCAGTTGCCGCCTTGCTCGGCCGCCAAGTCCACGATCACGCTGCCGGGCTTCATCGACTTCACCATTTCGGCGGTGATGAGCTTAGGCGCCGGCTTGCCGGGGATCAGGGCCGTGGTGATGATGATGTCCACCTCCCTGGCCTGCTTGGCGTACATCTCGCGTTGGGCCGCTTGGAAACCCTCGCTCATGACCTTGGCGTAGCCGCCGCCGCCCGAGCCTTCTTCCTCGTAGTCCACCTTGACGAACTCGCCGCCCATGGACTTGACCTGATCGGCCACTTCGGAGCGTGTGTCGTTGGCGCGCACGATGGCGCCAAGGCCCGCGGCAGTGCCCAGCGCCGCAAGACCGGCGACGCCGGCGCCGGCAATGAACACCTTGGCCGGCGGAACCTTGCCTGCGGCGGTGATCTGGCCGGTGAAGAAGCGGCCGAAATGGTGAGCGGCCTCGATCACGGCGCGGTAACCCGTGATGCCAGCCATGGAGGTCAGCGCGTCCATTTTCTGAGCGCGGGATAACTGGCGCGGCAGCGAGTCCAGGGCCAATACCGTCACCTTGCGGGCCGCGAGCTGCTGCATCAGTTCCGGGTTCTGCGCGGGCCAGATGAAGGAAACGAGCGTGGTGCCCTCTTTCATGAGCGCCACTTCGTCAGTGGACGGTGCGCGCACTTTGAAAACGATGTCCGCCTTGGCCCACAGTTCGGCCGCGCTTGGCGCAATCGACGCACCTGCTGCCTTGTAGGTGTCATCGGCGAAATTGGCGCCATCGCCCGCGCCGCTTTCTACCGTTACCGCAAAACCGAGCTTGATCAGCTTTTCGACAACCTCCGGAACGGTAGCAACGCGCCGCTCGCCCGGAAATGTTTCCCTCGGAACTCCAATGGTCATAACCATCGCCGCCTCATAGTCAAAAATGGGCGCGATACACGCAAGCTCCCCCGATACAACCTATTGAAGGAGAGGCTTGGGGGCTGGCGTGAACACCGCGCACCGATGGATGGCCCTCCGGCCGCCCGGCCGGAGGGGGATGAAATACCCTAGTAGAGACCTACCTTGGTATCCGCAAAACTCATGAAGACATCCTTGCTCTGCGTGTAGTGATCGAGCATCATTCTGTGGTGTCCCCGCCCCATGCCTGCGCCTCCGTGGCGCTGCCCAAGATCTCCGCTCCCGCTTCCCGATATTGTCTGTCAGGCACATAGGACCATTCGCCAGCAACCCTGGGCTCGCCCTCGGCTTCGCGCGTGGAGGAGATAGTGATCATGAACCTTTGGTGTGGAGCTTACGTTAGGAAAATTGCCATGCCTGCCAGCAGCAAACGGCGGCGCCGATGAAATGAATCACCAATGCAACGAAATTACGGTAGGTTCGAACGTGGATGCCGCATCCATGTTCCCATTTGCCCAGCCAGCCAATGTGCATGGGCTTAATGTCCTACCGCGTGCTCCCGCTCAACTGCCAAGCTGGCATTTTGCACAAGTTTGTGCCAACGCCAAGCGTTGAAGTCTTTTCCCCACATGGTACTTAAGCCGCATGAACGGGAATTAACGGAGCATTAAAGGAAAGTATCGAGTCTTATGACCAATTCGACCCGCCACACACTATTGGGCGCGATCCTGGCGCTCGCCGTACACGAATCCGCCCTGGCCGATACCCCAGAGGAAAAGGAAAAACTCGCCGAGTGCGCGAAACAGATGTGCAGCATGGCCGCATCCAAGAATGCGAACGGGCCGGACCTTACCTGCGATCTTACGAAGTCATGGGCGAAAGAAGATCTCGAAAAGGGCGCCGACTATAAGCATATCTCGTGGGGATTCGGCTCCGCGAAATGTAACGCCAAGGTCACAGTGAAGCGGGCCGATATTATCGCCGCGCTCACCTCTCACGAGTATAAGCTCAAGATTAGCAAGCAGGCAATCGCTTGCGAAATAGGCGAGGAAAAGTATACCATAAGCGCGACGCTCGCGCCCGAGCTGACACTCAAGGATGGCGCAGTCACGCATGGGGAGCTGCATATGGACAACATAGAGGGTGCGGCCCTGATAAAGGGCGTGGTTTGGTCGGCGGCAGCCCTGGAGCGGCATTTCGGCCTTTTCGAAAACGATGTCGTTCGCGAGTCGAACAAATTCCTGCAGAAGGAATGCCCAAAAATCCTGGCCACCCAGCCACCGCCGAAACCGGCAAAGCATAAATAGAGTTCGCCATATCTGCAATCTTAGGTGGCAGATCGATGCCGCAATAACGCCGCAACTTTGTCTGAGATTGGGCGCCGGGCACAATAAAGAATAGACGCCTCCGGGCATAATAAAAGAGTATGCGGCGGGTGGGCCGCTTTAGCCATGCACGACGAGCGGGACTATTATGCAATACTTGGCGTACCGGCGAACGCGCCAGATGCCGAAATCCGGCGGGCTTTTCGCGCGCGCGCTAAAGAGCTGCACCCCGATAGCAAGCCGGCGAGCGAGCGCGAGCAGGCCCATCGCGAATTCAATTTTCTTTCGGAAGCCTACGAGACGCTGAAAGACCGGGAGCGCCGCGAGGCCTACGACCAAGAGCTGAGAAGCTCGCGCCAGCTCGTGCGCACCAAGAGTAAAGGCAAGCCTCCCGGCGCTTTCGCCATGGGACTGGCTTTCGGTCTTCTCCTCGCGGGCGCCGGGATTGGGGCAAAGATTTATTACGATCGTTCAGGACGGGGCGTCCCTAAGAGCCAGGAATCCTTGAGGGCCTTGAAAGTTCCGCAGCCGCCGGCCGCGGCATCCGGCTCATCCGGGGAAAACGGAAAAGTAGCGGCAACCGCTCCAGCGGCACCTCCTCCCGCGGCCCCCGCCTCGCACGCAACGGCGCCATCCGAACCGGGCGAACCGCTCGAAGCCGCAGTCAAGGAGGGCACCCCGGCCGAGACCGCCACGGCCCCCGCCGATGCGGTTAGCGCTGGAAGCCCGGTCATGGACGAATCCCGCCAAGTCCCGGTCCCGCGCTCCCAATTCGCTAAAGAGGTGCTGTCGCTGGAAAGCCAGACGAACTCGGACGCGGGAGGCGTTGCCGTATACAGGCTTGTTTCGCTTGTGAATTCGTCGACCGCCATCGACGATCTCATCGAAGCGGCTTCGCTCGCCAGTAAACCGGAAACGGTGGATCTGATAAAGGGGCGCATCGCAGCTCTAAAAGAAGACCGGGACAGGCAAACCGCCGGCGCCAAGCCGCAGGAACCCGCCGCTCAACAGGGCGCTCCGGCCGCCGTGGGCGTCCCCTCCCGCTCCCGGCCGGACGGCACCTTCGATGTCGCAACCGGCGCTCGCGGGAGCGAGACGATTCTGAGGCTGCACCCGGGCAGTGGCTTGAAGGAGAGTTTCTCGGACTGCGCGAGCTGCCCGGAAATGGTCACGGTTCCAGGCGGGCAGACGGTCGTCGGATCGCGCCCGGAAAGCCTAGGCTACCGCCCGGAGGAAGCTCCCGCGCATAAAATCGGCATTCAGAGGCCGTTTGCGGTTTCGAAGCATGGCATCTCGGCGGAGAACTGGCGAGCCTGCGTGGATGCGGGGATATGCCGCCCAACCTTGGCTTCGTACCTATCGGCCGGGCCGGGCGTCCCGGCAACGAGGGTCTCCTGGTTCGATGCCAGAACCTACGTCGAATGGCTGTCCAAGAGTACTGGCCGCCACTACCGGCTTCTGAGCGAGGCGGAATGGGAGTACGCGGCGCAAGCCGGCAAGGCTGCGGACGCCATAAAACCGGAGGCCGGGCCGGCCGGGCGGGGAGCGGTTCAGGGACTGCTCCGCTTGGGGGGCGCATTGAAACAGCTCGGTGAAACCAAGCCGAACGGGTGGGGTGTATATCCGCTGCCGGGCAATCTCCTGGAGTGGGTCGAGGACTGCTGGCACACGAATTACACGCAGGCGCCGCAGGACGGTTCGCCATGGCTGTCCGCCGGCGGCGGAGATTGCGCCTATCGCGTCGTCCGCGGCGTCGCCTCTAGCGGCGGGGAGTTCGGCGGCAGGCGGCTCGCGGGCAGAGCCAGGGAAGCCGCGGATGCGCGGTCGCCAACGCTTGGATTCCGTATCGCCCGAGATCTTGCCCCGTCCAAGACCGCGCTCGACGCATTGGGCACGGCTGGCGGAAGGACCGCGCGCGGCAATTAGCCCCCGGCCGCGGCCCACAGTGGCGGCCCGATGGTAAGCGCGAGCGATCCCAAGCTGATGCCGCGGCTTACCGGACTGATAAACGCGATGAACGGCAACGCCGCCAAATCCGGCGTGCTGTTCGCCAAAGCCCAAAAGCTGACCTACGGGCAGTGATGCCAGCGGCCAAAAGTTTTGACCGCTGTAGCGTCATTCCCGCGAAGGCGGGAATCCACGTATAAACAATGCACTAGCCTGCGGGAAGGTGGGTCCCCGCCTTCGCGGGGACGACGCCGGAGCGGTCAACAATTACGCCCGGCGGTATGATGCGCGCCCGCCGCTTGTGCTCGCAAGGGTTAATATAGAATTACTCGTAGCCCCTTCATTATAATGAAAGACAAGGCTATGTTAGGCAATGTTGATTTTGTGTTGAATACATTTGACATCGGTCAAACCAGGATGACGCCTGCGCCGTGATTGTACTCCGCAAATCCTAGTCGAGTGCATGCCAATGACATGCCTCTTACTGTAAAGGAGTAACTCATGAAGCGGACACCCGCAATTGCAGTGGCGTTTATGCTTGCGGCCTCGGCCTCGGTCCTTGCTACAAGCACGCCAATCTCCGCCGAAGGATGGCGCGAATCGGGCTACGGCGGAACGGAGCGCGGCGCCGGTTTGCGCGATCTTCTGCAGGATAGGATGCAGAGCCGCGCCGATCTGCGCGACCTCATCATGGACAAGCTCGCCGAACGCGCCGCCCTGCGCGACCTGATCAGGGACCGGTTGGCAAGCCGGAGCGATATCCGCGACCTTATTGGGGAGCGGATGAGGGGCCGCGAAGACCTGCGCGACCTGATCGCGAATAGGCTAGAGGAACGCGGCGCCCTGCGCGACCTTCTCGCGAACCGCCAGGAGAGCGGGGAGTCCTTGCGCGATATTCTTGGGGGACGCGAAGGAGGCGAACCCTTGCGCGACCTGATCATGAATAGGATCGAAGAACGCGCCGCGTTGCGCGACCTTCTGAGAAACCGGTTAGAGCGGCGCGCCACGCTACGCGATCTGATTGGAGAGCGGTTTACAAGCCGGAACGATGTTCGCGATCTCCTATCGGACCGGATGAGGGCGCGGGAAGACCTGCGTAACCTGATCATGGACCGCCTCGAATCCCGCGGCGATCTGCGCGGCTTGCTGATGAACCGCATGGGCGATCGCGAATCCTTGCGCGAGCTGATCATGAACCGGTTGGAGGACCGCGGCGATTACGGTGACACGATGTCTGAGCGCGCGGGAGAACCCGAAGAGCAGTCCATGGACCGCGAGGACATCCGCGACCTCATTATGGACGAGGCCAGCAGCGGCAATCTTTCGGCCCTGAACCGCTTACGTGAACGCCTTGGCGGCAAAGGCTAATGCGCTGCGAACGAAACGCGAAATAAGGAAATTCGAGATGAATAAGCTTGTGTTTTTCGCGGCGGCGCTTCTGCTCGCGCCGCTGCCCGCGGCGAGCCAGCAACAGCAGCAAACCCCGGGCTCGCAAAGCCAGCAAACCCAGGGAGCGCCAGCCAGCCAGGGAGCGCCAGCCAGCACGATGGAAAACCGCTCCAGCGCCTCCGAATATGGGGAGCAGGACAGCGATCTTTTCGGCCGCATCGCTCAATCTGGCCTGAGAGACCGCTTGTCGATGGCAATCGAGCGGGTCGAGGACGCCTGCGGCGAGGACATCCAGGAGTATTGCGGCGACGTTACGCCGGGTGAGGGACGGATCGCGGCATGCGTTCACGCCCATTCCGATATGCTGAGCCGCAGATGCCGGTTCGCGCTGTTCCGCACGGCGCGCAACATCCGCAACGCCGTCGAGAACGTTGCCGGCGAATGCTGGAACAACATCCAGGCGCAATGCGGCAGCGCGCAGAACATAGGCGAATGCGCGGTGCAGAAAAGCGCATCGCTTTCGCCAACCTGCCAGAACGTGGTTGCGGCCTTGCATGAGATTAAGCAGAAGATCGGGCAGCTCAGAGACATGCCGGTGTACAGCGCCGACAACAAGGACCTCGGCCGCGTCGTTGAGGCCGTGCGCGGCCCCGACGGCAAGCTGCAAGCCATCCAAATTCAGGTTGGCCGGTTTCTCGGGATCGGCAACAAGGTGGTGACGATCCCCGCCGATCAAATACACGAGATGGCGGATCATATCATGCTGCAGATGAACGGCGATCAGGTCCGGAACCTGCCAGAGACGAAACCGCAGGGGATGCAGTAGGCGCCTCGCTTACGTTTCCCGCCATACGCGCCCGCTTCCCGCAAGGGAAGCGGGTTTTTGCTTTACTCCAGCACCTCGCCGAAGCCCTCGCCGGGCGCGAGCCGGATCAGGCGAAAGGCTGCGAAAGTCTCCTTGGTTGGATCGATAAAACCCGTCATCGCGCCGTGCGCTCGCGGATCAGCCCCTCCTGTGCCACCGACGCAACAAGCCGGCCATCACGCGAAAAGATGCTACCCCGGCAAAAGCCGCGCGCACCCTGGCTGCTCGGGCTGTCCTGCGCGTAAAGCAGCCACTCGTCGGCGCGGAACGGCCGGTGGAACCACACTGCGTGGTCGAGGCTCGCCATCATGATGCGCGGGTCGAACATCAGGCGGCCATGCGCGGCCAGCGCCGTATCCAAGAGCGAGAAGTCCGACGCGTAGGCCAGCACGCACTGGTGCAGCCGGAAATCGTCCGGCAGCGGCCCGCTCGCCTTGATCCAGATATATTGCTTCGGCTCGCCCTTTTCCGCGGAGAAGAAGCGCGAAAGATCCACCGGGCGCAGCTCGATAGGCCGCTCGTACTCCCAATAGCTGCGCATCACCTCGGGCAGGTTCGGCAAAAGCCGCGCCTTCAGCTCCTCCTCGGAGGCGAGTTCCTCCGGCGGGAGGACATCGGGCATCGCGATTTGATGGTCGAAGCCGGGCTCGGCCTTATGGAAGGATACGCCCATGGTGAACATCGGCTGCCCGTGCTGGATCGCGACCACCCGCCGCGTGTTGAAGCTGCCGCCGTCGCGGATGCGCTCCACTTCGTAGATGATCGGTACTTTCGGATCGCCCGGCAGCAGGAAATAGGCGTGCAGCGAATGCGGCAGCCGCTCTTTCGCTTCGACCGTGCGGGCCGCCGCGACTAGCGCCTGCCCCACGACCTGGCCGCCATAAACGCGCTGCCAGCCGTTTTGCGGGCTGCGTCCACGGAAAAGATTTTGTTCGAGCTGCTCCAGGTCGAGAATATTTAGTAGGTTATCGACGGCAGACATGCGCGCTCCTTATGGCTATTTATGGAAATAACGGGCGTTCAACAAACGCTGTCAAGCCGGAACACTTACTAAGGAGAGCCGCACTGTGAACGGGAACGGGACAAACCGCTTCGATATTGCGATCTGCGGCGGAAGCTTTGTGGGGCTCGCGCTGGCGCGCGCACTCGTGGCGATGGCGCCGGGCGCTTATAAGCTCGCCATCGTGGAGCAGCGGCCGCTCACCCGGCCGGCTGAAGCCGCTGGCGATGGGCGGACCGTGGCGCTGACCTCTTCGGTGAAGGCGATGCTGGAGGCGATTGGCATCTGGCCGGCGCTCGCGGATAAGGCGCAAGCCGTCCTGCGGATCGAGCTGACCGATTCGGCGCTGGAGGCTCCGGTCCGGCCGACGCTGACCGGCCTCGATTCGAGCGAGGCGCCGGGCGGGGAGCCTACAGCCTATGTCGTAGAAAATGCGGATCTTTTGCCCGCGCTGTTGGGCTCGCTTCAAGGCGTTTCGGACATTGCCTTCTTCGCGCCGGATAGCGTGGCCTCATTCGAGACCAAGGAAGGCGAGGTTGCGGTCTCGCTCGCCTCGGGCGCCACGCTCAGCGCGAGGCTGCTCGCCGCCGCGGATGGGCGCAAGTCCAAGCTCGCGGAAATGGCGGGCATCCAAACCACGGCGTGGCCGTCGAAGAAGGTTGGCATCGTCGCAACCGTTGGCATCGAGCACCCGCATAACGGTACGGCGTGGCAGCATTTCCTGCCGGCCGGCCCCTTCGCCATTCTGCCGATGACCGGCAACCGGGTGTCCGTCGTCTGGACCGAGCACGCCGATGCCGCGAACGAGATCCTGGCGCAGGACCGCGAGACCGTCGTGGCGGAGCTGTCGCGCCGCTTTGGCAACGAGCTGGGCATCCTGACGCTCCTGTCCGAACCCAAGGCCTATCCGCTGACCATGACGCTCGCGCGCGATTACGTCCGCCCGCGCCTGGCGCTCCTCGGCGACGCGGCACACGGGCTGCACTGGATCGCGGGCCAGGGGCTCAACCATGGCCTCAAGGACGTCGCGGCGCTGGCCGAGACCTTGATCGACGCAAGCCGCCTCGGCCTCGACATCGGAAGTCTGACGGTGCTCAAGCGCTACGAGCGCTGGCGCCGGTTCGATAGCGTCACATCCGCCGCTTCCGCCGTTGCCATCGACACGCTGTTCTCGAACGATAACATGGCGCTCCGCATGCTGCGCAGCTCGGGGCTCCGCACCGTGGACCGGCTTGGGCAGCTCAAGACGTTCTTCATGAAAGAGGCGGCGGGGCGGACGGGCGAACTCCCGAAGCTGCTGAAGGGCCAGCCGGTTTGAGCTCCTGCCGCACGGCATTGCAAGGACGCCCGTGGCCGGCGCAGGGATGTGGAAGCCGGCGCCGGGCTCGCGGCGCGGAGCAGTACTCGGCGGCTTCGTTGGGGGCAGTTCATCGAGGCCGTAAGTCACGGTTACGCTTCGCCCCGCGGCAAGGCGCGTCCGCCAAGGCATATAGACGGCAGCTTCGTCTGGCCGGCGATGCAAACGGCCGTCCCGCCGCTATCGCGCTGGATGGTCCGGTAGTGAACTCCGCCGATTTTCATGGGTCTACTCCTGCGCGCGCCGTACCATGGAAACCAGCGTAGACGATCGCTTTTCGCGTTCGTGCAAGCGTTAAATGCGGGGCAGGCAAATTATCCGCCGGAAATGCGCGAAGCGGCGATGCCCGGCTTGGCCAAGAAATATCTCGATACGCCGGGACCGCAGCGCTCCAAAAGCGGCCGGTTGTGCTATGACGCGATGGGCACAATAGTCGATGCCAAGCGGTCGCAACGATCCTGCACAAAACTTCCATGGCGTCTTCGTAGGAGTATTGAACGTTTCGTTGGTTTGCAGTTGCAGCACACGTTCGAAACTGGCATAAACTCTACGGAAGGTAATTGCTCAGTTCATGCTCGCTTTCATGAACTGTTAGCTATCTAATTTACCTGGGCCTAGCCCACCTTATTCAGCCGGTAGCTGAAAAGGCAGCGGCGGGTGTAGCGCAACGCGTTGAACTCGCGTAGGAAATGGGTGTCGATGGCAATCCCGCGGGACGAAGAGGTAATTGTTTAACAATAACAGCCACTCGATGACGCTTTCGCACGCATAAGATGGGCTAGTAACACAAGCTGCTATCATGTCTGAAGGAATTGATGTTTTTATAAGTTTTTCTAGTAGGGACAGAGATGACCTCAAACCTATCGTTAATGAACTACGCGCGAGGGGGTTGAATGTCTGGTGGTCAGAATATCTAGAAGAAGGCCGCTGGGATCTTCAGATAGCAAAAAAGCTTGAAGCTGCGCGAAGAGTTGTCGGATTTATAACTCCAAGCGCGGACAATAGTGAGCGCGACTATATTGTAATCGAGCTCGAACGGGCGCGTAGCGCCGAGAAGCTGATCCCTGTTATTATCGGCGAAGGAGGTACATCTTTTGCGATCCAGGGGGTGGTGAAGCTCTTACAATCGTACTTCTTTGACCGCATAGACAAAATTCTAGGCTCCGATAAATTCGAGAAGCTTGTCGCAGTTTGCGGCGGAGTAGCTTCTCAACAATTTGTTGATAATCTAACCCCGCTCTCACCCGCGCTGCGGGTTGAAGAGTGGTTCCAACGTATCGAAGGAAATTTCGGTCAATGCGGACGCATAGAAGCTTTTTCCTTTGCACTGGCGGTATCAATCTTTGAAAACGCTCCAATGGTTGAAGTCGAATCGCTTGCGCATCAGCTCTCAAAGCAACTTCATGAAATCGAGGCGCCAGAAGGCGAAACTTTGGAAGTCGATTATCCCCGCCGCCGCGGACCTCTATTGTCGTTAATTGAATGTCAGACTACAGAGCTGCTTCACCCAACACTTGGCGTTCCCCACACAATCGTTCATTTTAAAGATCGTGATCGCGCTGCTGCATTCATCGAATTTACTTGGAGCGAGTTTGGAAACAGGCGCCTAGTCTTGAAAGAGTGGTTCGGTTCGATTGCCGAGCATGCGTCGTCTGAGGGCCATATCCGGTTGGGGCTTGCTCTTGGGCTGTTAGCGCAACGCCATTTTATAGATGTATTTAGTGAAGTTATCTCGTCGTGGCTCACTGACGAATCAGCTCCTCGCCAATGGGTTGCGGACATCGCCCTGTCCGTCGCCGCTTACGATCCGAATGCAGCTCAGGCATTGCGCGGTAAGATAATGGCATGGATTCATCATGGCACCCCTCCGGAAAAGAGAGCCGCAGTGCGCTTGGCTTGCGGATTCTCCGGCGCACGAATGCCTGGCATAGCGATTGAGGTGCTGCGCCAAACCGCTAGCGCTAACCGGGACGGCATGACCTACTCCCTCGTCGACACAATGCGCGACGCTATCCACAGGTTACTTACCGCGAATTTAAACAATGCGGACAACAGTCTTTTCGACCTGCCTGGCCTAGTAGAGGAGTTGGCGGGCTGGGCCGTTGAGGACGTTGCAGCACAAAATGAGACTTCGATTTCTGAGCGAGATCAAAGATTGAAAGAAAATCCCTATCCCTTAATGCTTTTTCTCCTTGTGCTGGACGACCTGCCCGTAACAATGGAAGGCAAGGGGCGCAGCGGACTTTCACTCGGGGCGCTGACATGGCCAGAGACTACCGCGCGACTGACAGCAACTGTGATCAATAAGGCATTGGAAAGACCTCGTATCAATACAATCGAGATCCGTAAGCCCGCAGAGCGGATAATTAGGCGGTGGATCAACGATAGAATCAAAGCTAGCGAAGCTGGCAAGCCAATCCCCTCGCCGGACCCACTGTTCGAGTTGGCGAGAATGCTCGTCGCAACTGCAGCGAGAAGGGAAGACGTCGACCGAATTCTATTTTTGTTCCAAAGTTGCTTTCCTCACGAGAAATTGGAAAGTGCTGCGTCAGTCAATACAAGCCATTAGGGTTCACTATGCCGCGCACAACTTACAACCCCATAAGCGACCCATTCGATAATATGCCGAAGCAGCGGCCAGGAACAATAGTTGCGTCCTATAGCAATGGAGTGGCCAAGGAAGTCTTACAGGAGCAAGGCTATGGGCAGCACTTCAATTGGATTAAAAGTATCCCACTCCCAGTTTTTATAATAGCTGCGGTTCTTGCCGTTCTGTCTCTGTTCATTTTCGGCTTTAAATTTACTTTTATATTACTTGTGCTAGCGGTAGGAGGTTTGATATATCTAAAAATTGATAATTCGTCGCCACTCGCACGGCTTCTATTCGGTGCGTTACCGGAATATTACCTTGTAGATATTTCGCGACGAACTATAAGTGATGAGCGAAGGGCTCAACTGAGTGATTCTGGCGTTTATATCATCGTAACCTTTGAATATAGAGCAGAGGTATCGAACCCTTTGGCAGTTATCGAGACCGGTGTGCGCGATGTTCGTGAATATTTATCGGATAAGTTTTACAGGTATATTGATGAGACGGCTCTGCCATCTTTTCTTCAGTTCCCAGATATTCACGGAAACGACCGGATCGCCCTTTAGACCAAGGATTTCTATTTCCTGCTCTGCTACGACTTCACCCACGCGGGCCACAGGACGTCCTTTCAGAGCCTCTTCAAACCGTCCGCTATTAACAGCATGAACACTTACCAGAAAGCGGCACGGGCTCTCAGAGAATAAAGCTACGTCATCACGATCCACATCTTTCAGAACAAGATTCCCGAGCGAAATCCGTGTCCCCAGACCTCCGGAAAAAGCGCTCTCGGCCAAAGCCACCCCTAAGCCTCCGTCCGAAAGATCATGACATGACGCAACCAATCCGCTCTTGATGGCCGTGTGCAGTGCCCGATACATTTTTATGGCCCCCACCGGATCGCTGACCTTCGGGATTTTGTTTCCCACGAATCCTTTGGAAGCAAAAAACTCAGAGGCTCCGGTCTCATCCCGAGTTAGTCCCAGTACGTAGATCAAGTCACCGGGATTTTTAAAATCCGGTGTCACGCTAATTCTAACGTCCGGGACGATTCCTATGGCAGAAAAAAGAACTGTAGGCGGTATGGAAATCTTTGTGTCACCTATATGGTAATCGTTCTTCATGCTGTCTTTACCGGAAATACAGGGAATACGATAGCTAGTGCAGATATCGTATAACGCCTCATTCGCTCTCACAAGCTGAGCCAGCTTGTACTCTCCGTCAGGCGTCTTGTCCGATTGGACGGGGTCGCACCAGCAAAAATTGTCCAGGCCTGCCATATGATCCGGGTCGGCCCCAACCGAAACAATGTTTCGCACAGCCTCATCAATGCACGCGGCCATCATCCAAT
>JBKQNN010000034.1:0-17411 GCA_052145975.1 Rhodomicrobium sp.
TGATGCCCTGGCGGGCTTTGTCGAGCCCCGCTTCTCTCATTTCCTTGAAACCGGTTTTGAGGGCTGCGCGCCGCATTTCGTCCGCGGATCTCCGCTCGACGATCATCTGCTTGATTTCCGGGGTGAGTACCAGGATCTCAGCGGCGACCGTCCGGCCTAGATAACCCGCATTAAAGCAAGCCTCGCAGCCCTGCGGCTCGTGCCAGGTTGCGTGAGCGAGCGCCGGATCGTCGAAGCCAAGCGCTGCAATCTCTTCCGCGCGGTACATGCGCGGGCGCGCGCAAACCGGGCAGAGCCGCCGCAACAGACGCTGTGCTGTGACGCAGCTCAGGGCCGCGACCAGCTCGTGCAGATCGATCTCCATATGCGTGAAGCGCGAAATGACGTCGAACGCGTTGTTGGCGTGCAGCGTGGTGAAGACGAAGTGGCCTGTGAGCGCGGCCTGCACCGCGATGGAGGCGGTTTCCCGGTCGCGGATCTCGCCCACCATGATCTTGTCCGGGTCGTGCCGCAAAATGGACCGCAAGCCTTTGGCGAAGGTCAGGCCCTTTTTCTCCGCCACAGGGATCTGCAAGATGCCCGGCAGCTCGTACTCAACCGGGTCCTCGATGGTAATCACCTTCTCTTCGGCGGTGCTGAACTCGGAGAGGCAAGCATAAAGCGTCGTTGTCTTGCCCGACCCTGTGGGCCCGGTGACGAGCAGCATCCCCGCCGAAGCGCGCGCCAGCCGGGCAAGCGTCGCGCGGTCTCTATCCACATAGCCGAGCGCCTCCAGGGATAGCGACTTGCGCTTGTCCATGAGATGGGCCTTGTCGAGAACGCGAATAACGATGTCCTCGCCGTGAACGCCCGGCAAAACCGAGACGCGGAAGTCGATGTCGCCTTGCCTGCCGCGTAGCTTGAAACGGCCGTCCTGGGGCACGCGATGCTCGGCGATGTCGAGATCGGCCATGACCTTGATGCGCGAAACGAGCGTCGACTGATAGGCCGGGTCGAAGGGGCCCAGCGCCCGGGTGAGCACGCCGTCGACGCGGAAATCGACGGAGACGCCGTCCGCGCCGGAGTGGATGTGAATGTCGCTCGCCTGCTTTTGCAAGGCCGCGCGGATCATCTCGTTGACGAGCCTGACCACCGGTGCCGCATCGCCGCCGAAGGCTTCGAGATCGATGGTCTCGCTGTTGCCTTCGCCCGTTTCGCGGACGATGGCGAGCCCGAATTCGGCGGTGACATCGTCGAGCGCCTTTTGGCCGTCGTCGCATTTCTTGAGCAGTTCTTCGATGGCCTCGGCGGGGCTTGCGACGAAATCGATCTCGCTTCGGGCCAGCACGCTAAGCTTCTGCTCAAGCTCGAAATCGTCCGGCCGGCTGGTCGCCACCACGAGCACATCGCCTTCGGCCCTAAGCGGAGCTACGCCAAGCCGCCTCGCATCCGCAGGCGACAGGCGCAACAGCGCCTCTGGCGGAATTTTCCACCCCGAAAGATCGTCGAAGGGCAGGCCGAATTGGGCTGCAATTTGCGGCGTCATATCAAATCCCGCTGAAGAGTTCCGCGCCCGTCATCCCGGAAGGGTGCGAAGCGCCCTATCCGGGATCGTAACAGGCGCTGGCATTCGTAACGATCCCGGATAACGCCTCCGGCGTTTCCGGGATGACGGCGCTGGGTAGACCAATCGACCCGATTGCGTGTCACTTGATGAGTTCCGTCAAGGTGAAGATGGGAAGATACATCGCAATGACCACGCCGCCAACGAGGAAACCGGCAACCAGCAGCACCGCGGGCTCCATCATGCTCGTGAGCCGGCCCAGACTGTTGGAGAGTTCCTCGTCCTGCTGGGCCGCGACTGCGGCCAGCATCTTGTCTAGGCTCCCGCTGACTTCGCCGGCCTCGATCATTTTGAGCGCCATGGGCCGGAACAGCCCGCTCTTGGCCAGCGTCTTGCCGAGCGGGTTGCCTTCCTTCACCGCTTGATTGGCATCGGCGAGGACTTGCGCGAAATAGCGGTCGTCCACGGATGTGCTTGCGACGGAGAGCGCTTTTGTGACGGTGGCCCCCGACGAAATCAAAATCGAAAGCATCCGCGCGGTAGCCGCCGCCGCCGATGCCCGCCTGAAATGCCCGAACACCGGGATCGAAAGCAGCGCCTTGTCGCGCGCGATCGCACCCGGAGGCGTCGCTCTCCAAAGCCGGTCGAGCAGCCAGATGGAAGCGATGCCGCCGACGAGGCCCGTGGCGATGAAGGGAAAGTCGCTTTGGACGGCCATGAGGATCTTGGTCGGCGTGGGGAGCGAGGCGCCGAGCTCTTTATACATGGACACGAAGTTCGGGATCACGGCGATGAACAGGAAGGTCATCACCGCCGACAGCGTCAGCATCAAGGCGATGGGGTAGATCATCGCCTTTGAAACCTGGCTCATGGTTTTCTGCCTAAGATCCACGTAGTCCTGATAGCGCTCGAGGCAGACGGGCAGGGCGCCTGCCGTCTCGCCCGTGGCCACAAGCGCGCGATAGGGCGCATCGAACACCGCTGGCGCCTTGTTCATCGCGTCCGACAGCGAGCCGCCGCGTTTCACTTCCGCGGCGACGAGCTGCAGCGCCTTCTCAAGCTTGGGCTGGCCCGGCCGCACCGAAAGCAGCGACAGCGATTCTGGGATGGAAATGCCCGCACTCAGCAACACCGTCATCTCGCGGTTGAAGTTCGCGATGTGCCGCAGCGGCGGCCGTCCCAGCGACGAGCCGCCACTGGCGGCGCGCGCGCTCTTTAAGATCAGATCGCGCGAGGAGAGGATTTCGCGCAAGCGATCGAGGGATTCGGCCGTCTCCACACCTTGCGCGTTCTCGCCTGCCAGTGTCAGCGCTTTGTAGGAGAAGACCGGCACGGCTCAGTGCGATCCGGCCGCCGCGGCCGATGGCGGGGCGTCCCAATTGGTTATGTCGGCGTCGTTGCCCGTGCCGCCGTCGCGCCCATCGGCACCGTAAGAATAGACGTCGTAGCGGCCGTGCTCGCCGGGCGAGCGGTAGTTGTACTTGCTGCCCCACGGATCGGTTGGCACCTTTTCACCCTTCAAATAGGGGCCTGCCCAGCCTGAAACGGCCGCCGGCTTCTGCACAAGCGCTTCAAGGCCCTCCGCACTCGTCGGATAGCGCCCGGCATCGAGGAAGAAAAGGTCGAGCGATTTGCTGAAATTGTCGATCTGCAGCCGCGCGCTCTTGACCTTGCTCGTTTCGAGGTAGTTGAGCAGGCGCGGGCCCACGAGGCCGACGATCAGGCCGATGATCGCCAGCACGATCAAAAGCTCGATCAGGCTGTAGCCCGGCGACATCGCGATTTTCCGCGCAGGCGCTACTTCAACCGTCCGGCCGCCGCGGCGCCAAACGCGCCAGCTTGCGGGCACTAAATTCCGGCTACCCCGTTCCTTGAGCACTTTGGTCACCCTCTGTACGCCACGCCACACTAGCGGCTCCCGCGCGAAAATAGACGCTCCGCCCAATCTGCGCAACCAATTCCAGGGTGTCCCGGCCGCTTTTGGAAAGCCGGCGATACGTGGCAGGACCGTCTGGGCCCGGCCGGCGCCGCCGCCGGCGCCTCAGGGCGGCCGGACCCATCATGCCGATTCCGGGCGCTGCCCCGGCGGCAGTTTTTGACACCGGACAGGCGACGTCATGAGGATAAACGGCGGTTGTCCCAAATATAAATAAAACTGAAAATCCTGACCCCATGTTTACTGGAACTTCGAATATCCAGTAAAATAAAAACTCGCCATCAGCCTAAATAATTTGTTGGCTAATTAGCGTTAGCTTCGCCGCGTCCAAAGTTTCAAACGCGATATTGGTGATGCTATGAAGATAGATAAGTCCGGAGCGAGGCTTTCCACCCTTGGTGCGGCGTGCACGCTGCTGCTGCTGTTGCCTGCAGCGGCAATTGCTGCCGCTGGCTCTGAATCTGGCGATCGGGCCAATATTGCCGCACTCAAAAAGCAATATGCGCGCCTGAAAACTATTCCCTATCCGGCTGACAATCTTTATTCGAAGGCAAAGTCTACCCTCGGCAAGATTCTATATTTCGATCCACGAATTTCGGCATCGGGCACGCAATCGTGCGCTACCTGCCATAATGCAGGCTTTTCATGGACCGACAGCATGGCGCTTGCGGTTGGCAACGGCCATAAGCAGCTGGGGCGTAAATCGCCTACGATCCTGAACCTGGCATGGGACGCCGAAGCCCAGTCGTATATGTGGGATGGCCGCAAAACAAGTCTGGAGGATCAGGCTTCCGGCCCCATGTTTGCGCCCACGGAAATGGGCACGGAAGCCGGCACACTGCTCGGAAAGATAAATGCTATCGAAGGCTATAAGCCGCTTTTCAATGCGGCATTTCCGAAGGACGCAGCCCCTATCACAGTGGGCAATATCACCAAGGCGATAGCGACTTACGAACGGACAATCGTGTCCGCCGGCGCTCCGTTCGACCGCTGGGTCAAGGGCAACGAAAAAGCAATTTCCGATTCAGCCAAACGCGGCTTCGTTGTTTTTAATGAAAAAGGGCACTGCGCGGCATGCCATTCGGGCTGGCGCTTCAGCGATGGCAGTTTCCACGATATCGGCGTGAACGATGACGATATCGGCCGCGGCAAGCTGATGCCGAAGTTAGAATCTATGCAGCATGCGTTCAAAACTGTCGGACTGCGTAACATCGCCCTTCGCGGTCCTTATATGCACAACGGTTCGCTCAAAACGCTCAACGACGTCATCGATCATTACGACCACGGCTTTGTAAAGCGCCCGAGCCTCTCCGATGACATCAAGCCGCTTTATCTCACCGGGCAGGAGAAAGGCGATTTGGTCGCGTTCCTGCAAACGCTTACCAGCAAGGATCCTGCGGTGACCGTTCCAGCATTGCCGAAGTAACTTATCGGATGCTCGAATTGGAAACATCGCGTCGATGTAATCCGTCGCTGTACTAAGTTTGGCTCGTAGTAGAAGACCTTCCGAAAATTCGCCGCTAAACCTGAGGAGATAGGAATGTTTAAGAAATCTGGTTTGCTTCTTGCCCTGTGCCTATTTTTTCCGGCGTTAACCCACGCCGCCGTTGTCGTGACCGAGGGAAACGATGCAAAAAAGATCTATGAAGAGGAGAAGGGCAAAGCGCAAATCCTCGTGCAAAAGGACAAAAATTTTGTCCTGCGCGCCCGCGGTGTGGATACGCCAAAACCGAAGGAGATAAAGGTCAAGGCTGGCGAGCGTTTCTTTATAATTAATGAAGAAATGGAATATGTGCATAATGTCTATGACGAATCCGACGATAAATGGGTTCTAGAAAAACAGGAGCCATCAAGCGTGGCCGCAATAGTTTTTGACGCGCCAGGCGAACATAGATTGCGCTGCGCCATTCATCCGCAAATGAAGATCACCGTTATAGTTCAATAGTCAGCGCTCATTAATGGCGGATTGGGTTATGCCCTTGTTCTTCAGATTGCTCGCGGCCACCATGGTTCTCGCCGCGTTCATCCTCGGCTTAGGGATGTATTCGTCGGCTCAAATTGGCGAGACGGCGAAATATATTGATAAGGTGTATGCCGGGCCCTTGCAATCGATCAATTTCGCGCGCACAGCGGAAAATAATTTTTTACAGCTCAACTTCGCTTTGTATAAGGCATTCCAAGAAAAGAAATTGAATGAGGATGGGCTACAGGACATTAATGCCAGTCAGGAAATATTTGCCGATAGCTTGAAGGTTGCCGAAGAGCGCTCCCAGGGAGAGAAGTCAAAGAAGGCCTTGGCCGATATTCGCTCTTCTATGCGGGAATGGACGGCCGATAAGGACAAACTGTCTACTTCCGGCGCTACTTACGATGCCCTGGCTTCCGTATCCGGACACATTCAAAGCCGTCTGTCCGATCTCTCGGAATTTGAGGCAACCGCAGGTTTCGATTATGTCATTGCCGCCGGAAAAAAGGCCGCAGATATCGAAAAACAAAATCTTATTGTCACGGTTATAGCTGTCTTGGCTGGACTGATTATCTCGATGCTCGTCAGTCTTAACATCATAAGGCCTATTCAAAAATGCGTCGGAATCGCAGAAAGCATCTCCGAAGGTAATCTGGAAAATACCATCGCTACGAACCGAAGCGACGAATTGGGGAAATTGCTGCGCGCCTTTGCCAAGATGCAGACCGGCTTGGTGAAGTATATCGAAAACAGGCAGAGGGCTGTTCACGAAGCTGAGCAAGCTGAGCAAGCGCAAGAAAAACGGCAAATGCTTGCCGCTCTGAGCAACGATTTGCAGCAATCCATGCAGAGTGCCCTGAATGCGGTGGCGGAAGCGGTCTCCGGTCTTAACGCCGTTTCGGAAGAATTGTCGTTCGCTGCGCAGCAGTCCCTGATCCAAAGCGGGAGTTCTTCCGAGAAGATAGATCAAGTGGGCGCAGGTATTTCCTCGGCGGCATCGGCAGCAGAGCAACTTTCCTCTTCTATTCTAGACATCAAGAATCAAACCTCGCGGTCTTCGCAAACAGCGGAAAAGGCATCGCAAAGTGCGGCCAGAGCGAATGAGGCCGTACTGCGTCTTGGGGAAACTTCGACACAAGTGGATACCGTCCTGAGCATCATAACGAACATCGCTTCGCAAATAAATCTTTTGGCGTTAAATGCAACGATTGAATCCGCCCGTGCAGGCGAAGCCGGCAAAGGATTTGCCGTCGTCGCTTGCGAAGTTAAAGACCTTGCAAAACAAACGGAAGAGGCGACAAAACAGGTGCGGCTGTTGATTGCCAATGTTCAAACAGTTTCCCAGGACGTCGTTCAGGCCATACAAAACATCTCCGCTTCGATCGGTGAGGTGCAGGATATTTCATCGGCCATTGTGGGAACCATGTCGGATCAAAGCAACGCTACCCAGGAAATTTCCACCATGGTGCAGGCGACGTCCGCCAGCACGAATGAAGCCGTTTCCATTATGCAGAGAGTAACCGAGTCTTCGAAGCAAACCAAAGAGTCGTCAGAAAAAGTTATGAACGCTTCGAATGTATTGGATTCACAAATGAAAAAACTTGAATCTTCCATTGCCGTTATTGTGGATAAGATACGGGTCGCCTAGCTCGCGGCACCGCGGCAATGTCAGGTTTCGGCCGCCACGTCATCCCGAGGGTAGCGGCCGGGCTCTTATTGGGGTAGGGAGGCGCGTTGCTTTCAACCAGCGGAAATGGCCGTTCGCATGAATATCGCCCTCGCAAGCGCCGGGTTCCTGGTCGCGGCGTCGCCCTTTGCCGGCAGCTTCGCCGCGACTTTCGTTCGCAACGCGCTGGCCGGGGAGCCCGCCCTTAAGCGACGCTTCCGTTGCGGGAATTGCGGCCACCGCCTCGCGGCTGCGGACCTCGTGCCGCTTTATTCCTGGCTCGCGCACTCAGGGACTTGCCGATACTGTCATGCGCGCATTACTATGCTTTATCCAGTTGTAGAGTGCGCGTTCCTTGCTTCTTCAATTCTCGCAATTCTGGTCATGCCGCCCGAGCTTGTACTGCCGGCAATGTTTCTTGGATGGACTTTGATTGTACTTTCCGCGTTCGATATTATAGGCTTTGTGCTTCCCGATTTCCTGACCTTTGGGCTTGGGCTTGGTGGCCTGGGGCTTGCTGCCAGCACCGGTACGGATGCGGCCCTCGGCGCCGCGGCAGGAGTTCTTGCGGGCGGCGCCAGTCTCCTTCTGATAAATAGCGTGTATCGCCTCGTTGCCAAGCGCGATGGACTAGGGCTCGGCGACGTAAAGCTCTTCGCTGCCGCGGGAGCTTGGACTGGCTGGCAGGGGTTGCCGCAAGTATTACTGGTCGCATCGCTGGCGGGACTTGGTTTCGCAGCAATTTATTCTTTCAGTTCGCAGCAGAACTTCCTGATGAGGAAGATCCCCTTCGGCGCAGCACTCAGTGCGGCCCTATGGGTAACATGGCTTTGGGAGCCCCTCCCGAAAGGCCCGCTGTAAGCCCGGAGTTGCCGAGGCCGTGCAAATCGCGGCGGGCTTGACAAGCTATACAGCAATGCACACGCTAGCCGCGGTTCGCCCATTTTCTCAAATAAACGCGGGGCACAGATACTCAATGCTTGAGCACAGTCTCGCCGGTTCGGAGACAGTCTGGCGGCAGCGGCGGCGGAATCGCCCTGTTTTGCTTGGCATTTTTTCATACCGCTACGACGCGGAATTGGTCCCCGATCTGCTTCAGAATATCGAACCTGCGGTCGATGGGTGGGTCGCTTTCGACGACCGGAAAGCCGGCGGCCTCTTCTCAAGCGAGCCCCAGCGGCGCAAGGCTCTGATCGAAAGAGCCAGGGAACTGGGCGCCACTTGGGTGCTCGCATTAGACCCCGACGAAAGAATTGAACGCGGAGCCGCCACAAGGATTCGCGCCCTGACTGCCGAGCGGCAGCGAGTAATATGGGAATTGAACCTGCGGGAGATGTTTACCCCATCGGCCTATAGAGTGGACGGTGTTTGGGGAGCGAAGATGCAGGGACGCCTCTTCCCTGTATTCGATGGCGCGTTAAACTCCGAGCAGCCCCTTCACGGCGCCTGGTGCGACCCAGCGGCGGGTTATTCTGTCCTCCCTGCCGGCCTAAACCTCTATCACCTTAAGATGTTGGACCCCGCCCAACGATTGGCCCGGCGTGACCTCTATAACCTTCTCGACCCAGACCGCCTCTACCAGAAGGCTGGCTACGATTACCTCGTAGACGAGAGCGATGCCGTCTTCGAGCAAATTCCGCCGGGCAGGGACTTCTTCCCCGCCCACCGGGAACCTGCAAAGGCGAGCGAGGCTCCAAATGTCACACCTAATGCCGCCGGCCCTGAAGGCTGCGCGACGGCCGTATCGCAACTCGGCCAGCTACGGATTTGGGAAGGTCCAAAGGCATGCCGGGACAGCAAGCTTGCCGTCGTGGTCATCGCCTTGGGAGCGCCCAGGTCTTTGGCGGACGCCGTTGGCTCGCTCATCCGGCAGGACACACCTGCAGAGATCGTCGCCGTAAACTCCGGCGGCGGAGATGCCCGCGAAGTGCTCAAAGAGCATCTTCAATCGATTGTTCTCGTGGAGTTAGCCGAACCTGTCTTCGTCGGGGCCGCGAGGAACATCGGCATTCAGACCTCACGCGCGCCGTTTGTTGCATTCCTTGCAAGCGATTGCACGGCGGAACCCGGCTGGGTTGCGCAGCGTGTGCGGGCGCATGCCGATGGAGAGTGTGCTATAGCGAGTATCGTTACCAACGATAAGCCCCGCAATCCCTTCGCATGGGCCGCCCATCTCACGACCTATGGCCATCGCATGGCAGGCAAGACGGAGGGCTCCAGGACCGCTTATGGCGCGTCCTACGATCGCGCCCTGTTCGACAAGTACGGCTATTTCTCCGAGGCGCTAAGGATTGGAGAGGACAGCGAGTTTCATTCGCGGTTCCGGCCATCCGACCCGATACGGCTCAATGCGTCGATCCGGACCGTTCACAAGAACCCTAGCGGGCCTCTGACATTCCTAAGGGACCAAGCGCACCGCGGCGCGCGCGCCCGGCATATGACCGATTTTCTTCGCGCGCAATTCAGTCTTAGATATATCGCCCAAACCACATGGGCACGCATCGTCCGCTCGTTTCGCCTGTCGATTACCGACCTCGAGGGCACGGATAGACTGGCAGCGATCGCATCGTGGCCGCTCATTCCGATAGGTGCCGCTTTCTATCTGGCTGGCATGGCGGGCAGCTATGTCAGGGCGGCAGCCGCGGAACGGTTATTCGGGCAAGGATCGAAATATGCCTTGCTCGGCCAATCCGAGGCTGCGATTGCCGCGATCGAGCGGGCAGCCCGTTTGCGGCCCGGGACCTCGCGTTATCATCTCGCTCTAAGCTCTCTTTGGAATGGCATGGGCAAACCGGATAACTGCGCGCGAGAGCTTTATCGCGGCTGGGACCTAGACAGGCGCGGACCGGAGCTCTATTCCGGCCGCCCGGCAGTTCCGGCCTATGAAAAGCTAAGCCGCTTGCGCGGACCCGAGGTGACGATTGTGGCGTTTGCCGATGCGCCTGCGACGCAAGTAGCAGAATTCCTCAATGCCATTAGGGGGCAAAGATTCCTCATCGCTTCCGAGGTCGTCGTCGTGGAATCGGGCGGCAAGACCGGAGATCCCGAGGCAATGCGTGAAGTGCGCCGGACACATGAGAGCTTTGCCAAGTTTCTCTCGCCGCGGGAACTGCCCGGTTATCCCGGCTTAAACGGCGAGGGTACGGGCGAGAGACCATCCTTCGTCGCCGCATCGAGCTGCTCGTGCCTTCCGCCTCCAGAGTGGTTCGAAATGCTTGGCGCCTACATTGCGGCTTATCCAGAGATCGAGCTGTTCCAGGGGAGTTGCCATCCGCTTATAACTGGGCGCGCGGGGTTCATAGAACGCATGTGCCGCGATCTCGGTTTTTACCCGCGCGGGGCAGGGCAGGAAGGCTTGCTTTGTTTTGCGCATGCTTCGAACTGGGCTTGCAGCAAGGCCTTGCTAAGGAGCGGCGGCGGATTCGCCAATGACGAAGGGGAACCGCTCGGTTTTTGGACATTGACAGAGCGAATATTGAAGGCCGGAGGGTCTTCGCTGAATGCGGCAGACTGGCGGACGCAATTTCGTACAGACAGAACCGCGATGGGTTTGTTGCGAAGGTTCTACCAGGAGGGTTACTACGCCGCGAAACACGTAATCGCTACCAAGGATCGGGATATAGCGGTGAATTTGTTCTCGCCGGGCGGCCTCCGGGGGGCGATTGCTTCAACCTGGAGGTTTGCGGCGGCCAATTTCAAGGTCTGGCGCTTCGCGAACCGGTCTTCGATCCTGCACGCGCCAGTCTTTCTACTCCTATTATCGGTGGGCATTGCCCGTCAGGCTGGATGGGCCGCCGGCATTAAGCGATCCAGATGCGGCTTGCGGGACCCGTTTTCGATCGGCGACGGTGGCCTGCCATCGCCCCCGCAATGTTTAGACGACGCCGGGGCTGCTGCCGAATGAGCCGGCGCGGCGGCAGATTACGGGCCGGCGCAGGAACGGGAGCGCGTTATTCCACCGCTGCCGGATACACAACTCGTGCGCACTATTGTCGCATTTAACAGACCCTGGTAAGCTTACGGTATGAAGTATGGTTTTGCATTGGTTTCTAGCGAGAGTTGTAGACTCTTCGCGGGCTTCGCGAAGCGATCGTTTTGTAATATAGAAGGGGAGCGTATTATGCGTAAGTTTGCTTTGGTAGCTGTTGTGCTGCTCATCGGCGGGATTCAATCTGGCTGGGCGGCTAGTTTCAACTGCGGTCCGTATATTTCACGGGGGAAGTGTCCGGAAGCGCTCATTTGTAGCGAATCGAGATTGAGTCGGCTTGACGATACTCTAGCTGCTTTGTACTTCACCGCGCGCAGCAAAATGCAACAGGGGCTGCTGACGGGATTCCGGGACTATCAAAGGGAATGGCTGGCGAAACGGAACGGATGCGGTTGCAACTACCAATGCCTCAAATCTGAATATGACACACAAATTGAAGGTTTGCGCAAGACGTTAGACGGACTGCGTTAGTAATCCCAGCTCGAATTCGCTGGCACAGGCGCCACAGGCTGCCGAACGCGGTTGTAGCGCAGAGCCACGCTGGTGAGGTTGCCGGGGTGACGGGACATCGCTGACGGATAGAAAAATGAACGGGTCCCGATTTACTTTCATGCATGCCTCGCCTGAGGTGCAAGCCGTTGTTACGGAATGGTTTGAGAAGCGCGCCCTGCCGCGCAAGCTAGATGGCGACCGGTCGGTCCGCATCGCCCATCCCGATTACGAAGGGATGGAATTGAAAATCAAGGGAGCCGGTTTCAGAGGCGGTCCAATCGGGTTCGGTCAACTCCATCGATCGAATCTGAAAGCGCCGGTTTTCGATTTCGACGGCAGAATGATGGAGGATGTCGCATCCGGCCACGACAACGCCTTCAGTGGCGGCGCAAGCTTCCAGCAAACTATCGCGGAATATAGGATGTCGATGTTCCTGCAGCGTATTCGTATCCCGCATATCTTGTGCACGGCATACGGCAAGTGGGATACCGGCAGCCACACAACGTGGTTTTCTCTGCACGATTGGGATCCGCGGATGATCCGCGTGAACCCGCAGGGCGTTACGCCGGAAGAGTTTGCGGCGGCGATGGCCCGGAAAGGAAAGCTACTTCTGGAGCTAGCCTTACGCTATAACATGATCGGGAACTGCGCTTATGCAAAACTCGGCGACGAATACTACCTGCTCGACCTGCACTTTTTTAGACAGCTTGACGCGTTCAATGCTTCACAGATCTCCTGGGTGATGCAGGTGATATTCAACCTGCATATCGTTTCGTTGACTGCCATGCATTTCTCTAAAGGGCCGGCAGTGTTCCCGGCAGATTTTCAGGCCTATCCGTTTCGTTGCGTCCTGCCTGGCGCCACTCAAGAAGATCACGAAGATCTACGATCTACGATCGTTGCACCCTATATGCTCGGCCGCCCGGAGGATTTCTCCATGCGTGCATTGTGCGCCGCCCTCGCCCGCAACCCCATCAGCCGAGCATTGCTCGACATATGCCCGCGCGAATTCGAGCGGCCGTGATACCAGAGCCGCTCGATTGGTTCACGTAGACCCCCTCACTCTGTCTCTCTCCCCAAGGGGAGAGAGGACGCTAGAATTCCCGCTGCGGATTATTCAGGGGTCCCTTCTCCCCTTGGGGAGATGGACTGTATGAGGGGGTCTTCGTGAAGCTATCAACCGGATCTGGTATTACACGCCGCTGGAACTGTATTCGGATACTTTGCTTATAGAGTTGCTGCCGGTTGAAAAACCGCATTACCAATATGAACGATCCGGCTGATGAATTTGCCTAGGTTTTCCGCTGTGGTCTGCTTAATATCGTGATTGAGTATCTTGCAGTTGTCGCGTGACCGCATTTGCTCAAAGCCGTGCTGGATCCAGCCCTCGGGCTGATAACGCTCATTCCAATCGAGAGTGTCAACATTCCAGAAAACCAGGCGATAGCCAAGGTCTCGCACGACGCGGTCGACAGTCGCATTACGCGCGCCGTAGGGCGGCCGGAATAGCTTCTCACCAGTCAAATAGGGCGAGATGAGCTGCTCGGTTTGCTGGATTTCTTCCTGAATCTCATTTTCCGATAGTTTAGTGAAGTCTGGATGTGTGAAGGAGTGATTTCCAATTCGATGCCCTTGGCCGTAAATCTGCTTGAGGACTTGCGGCAAGTCCACAGCGTTCTTTCCGAGGATGAAGAACGTCGCGGTGATTCCATGCTCGCTTAGAGTCTTTAGAACTTGCTCAGTGTAGGACTCATGAGGGCCATCGTCGAAAGTGAGCCAGACATTTTTTGTCTTTTTCCTCGCGCGATCTTGTTCACCCTTGTATGCATCCCCGCTCAGCGGATCGAACGGCAGGACCATGTGGCGTTTGCCTTGCGAAGCATCGTAGAGTTGAAGCGCGAAAAAGTTCTCAGGACGATCCAAACTGTTGTCATTCTTTGCTTTATATTGAAACATTAATCCCGCGCTAGGTCAATTGGCCACCTGGGGTGGGCCATGAGCAAGTTGGGCAGCGGAGCGAGGGCGTGGCAGCGGGGATTGCCGAAGGTCAAATATCGCGGCGCCGCCCCCATGGACGCTAAATTTAGCGGATGGTGTAACGAATGAGGGAATCTCCCCTCACCCTGTCCCTCTCCCCATGGGAGAGGGGACGTCTTCTCAACGGGTACAGCCTGACTCCCTCTCCCGTGGGGAGAGGGCTGGGGTGAGGGGAGATTCCCTCGTTATGTTAGCGCCCATGGGCGCCGCCCCGGATCACGAAGAGTTGCGGTTTACGATCGTTGCGCCCCATGTGCTCTCCGCACCGGACACATAACGGCCCGTGCCGGCCAAAGGCGAGGCGATGTGGACAAGAGGCCGCACCGCATGTTACAATTAACCATTAATTGCGCAGTGGGGAGCGGCATGTTGAGCACGGGCGTACATTCGGTGATCTTAGCGCAAGATGAGATTGAGAAAATAAGGGCGGCAATTTCCAAGAGCCCAGTTAGGCCATTTCTCGCGATAATGAACGAGTCGGCTGGTTCGTCCGTGGGGTTGTGCGTCCATATTGCTAGGCAAGCCGCGCTGGCAAGCGATCCCAAAATAGGCTCGTGTACGCGCCAGGTGCGCGGCCATCTTTCGAGCGCGCTCGGCGGGCTCTTTGCTAGCAGAATCAATTTCAAAATCCGCGTCAAGGTACACAGCGATGCAGCACTCGACAGGCCGCGCTCGCTGGAAGCATTCGTATCCGCCTTTGGCCGCGGGGAGCGTTTGTACGACCCCACGGGGGTCTTCGCGGAGGCGGACCGCCTTGCCGGTTTCGCGCGGGCGTTACGCCATCGACTCCCAGCTGGCCTGCAAGGCGTCTACTGGAGCTCGCGGTTGCGCACGGTGTACGTCCAGCTGCGCGAGGGTTCGTTTGCCGAAGGATTTTTCCTGCTCCGCGATAGGCTGGCCGCGGCGGAACAGGCGGTAATCCGGGCGTTTGAAGCAGGTGCCGGCTCGAACCCGGGACATCGGACCCCAAGCGGTGTATCGCACAGTGTGCGGTTGTGTTTCGAGTTACCCGCCATTCCGCTCGTGCCGGCCGATGCGGCATCGGAGATGGCACAGCAGATCAGGGGATTTAACCTATCGGGGCTGCAGGAACTTGCGACATTGGCCAGAGTTCCGGTCCTGGGCGCGCTCCTCGGCATCGGTACTGCGGCTACGGCGGCGGCCAACGCGTCACCCATCGAGAACGCACAGATATCGATCGGGGCGGGCAAGAGCGAAGCGGTGCCAGGTGTGGCAATACGCGATTTGGCGGGCACAGCCGTTTATTCGAGCGATGGCGCCACGCAGGAAGGGCACCAGAACGGGATTTTCCCCGGCGGTGGGCTTCACATGCTCTGGCGCGATCCGGTAAGAGGAACGATTGGGAGAAATGCCTCTTACGATGGAGGGCAGTCTGCCCCCGAGACTCCAGGGCCGAAGGCCATAGCCGGCACGGACGGTGAACAGCGCGTTAGCCGCGAGCATTTTGCTCAAGTCTCAAGGTCGGGCGCGAGTTTTGGCGCGCACGATCGACCGGCCGCGCACCAAGGCGGGCTCGACCTAGCGTGGCTGACCGGCAGCACCCCAAGCGAAGCAGGCGAGCAATCGAGACGGCGTCTCAGTCCGCGTGCATTGCAAGCTGGGATCGCGGCGATACCCGGCCTTACCAGTCTTGCCGGCAACGATTTGTCCGATGAAGCCTATGACACAATACTGCAGCATCTGCTGGTTCTTTTCGGTTCGCCCCGGTCGTTGCAGGGTGAGGCGAGGCGGCATGTCAGCAGCCCGGCGGTTTCATCGGCACCATCCCGTCAAAATCGAGATGTCTTCGGGCGCAGGCTCTTGCTCGCTGATGCCGATAGTTATTGGGACTGGTTGCAGCGCCGCCCGGGCCAAGATCGCGGCTACGATCGACGCCGGGACGACGGTTACGATAGAGGCAACCGCGACTACAGGCCGCGTCCATCGTCCTTCTGAGAAGAACTGCGGCCGCGGTTGCAATCGGTGTGGGTGCGGAAATGGCCGGCGAAACAGCGCGCTGCTGGATGTTGCCTTTTCGCCCAAAGGGTGAAAAGGCGGGGCGGGAGCGTGTGAAACAATCGAAATTGCAGGCTTCGGGAAGACTCCGCAGCGTCATTCCCGCGAAGGCGGGAATCCATTTCCGCCGCTGGAATAAAACCTTGGATGGGTCCCCGCCGGAGTTTAGCCCCGCGAAGGCGGGGCCGGGACGACGCTGCGCCCCGATTCTGCGAGCGTTTTTACCTGCGAATCGGCGTCAACTGCCGGATCTAGGTTGAATGGGTAAAACAGGGCATGAATATACGGCCGTTTTCACCTATGAATTAGGTGACGATCTCGGATTTGGTTCACCGCTTCTATGCATGGCCGATGAACTTCGGAAGTTGGCCGGTCAACGCGGATGCCAGCTGCAAACGGTGTTCGCCGTAAGCGATCCGGTCTACTGCGGCCACGAAGCGGCTTTCCGAGGTCATAGAGTAGTGCCGGCCCCGGTGAACAAGCAGCCGCTTGAAATCTATTCTCGCGGTAAGTCTTACGCCAATATTCTGGCGGCAAACGGCTTCGCCCATGAGCGCGGCCTCAAGCTCATGGCCGAAGCGTGGGACCGCCTTTTTGCTGTGCTGTCCCCGGATGTGATCGTCGCTCAGAGCAGCCCCACCGCGTGCTTGGCAGCCCGTGGCCGCATCCCGTTGATGGCCGCCGGCTCGGGCTTCGATGTGCCTCCAGCCGGTCTCGCAATTTTCCCAGCGATTGCAGGCGATTGTGAACCTGAAACGAACCAGGCCCTGCTGCGCGATACCGTCAATAAGGTCCTGAAGAGCCGGGGCATACCGGTCGTCGATTATCTTCCCGAACTCTTCGCCGCCGGCCGGCGCGCCGTCTTCACCGTTCCCCAGTTCGACCCCTACCACGCTCACAGAAAAGAAACGCTGCTTGGTCCTTGCATCGGCATCGAGGGACCGTTTGCCCCTCGCGAGGCGCCATCGATCTTTTTTAGTCTGCCATCGACGCTTCCATGCCTAAGCGGAGTCGTGAGAGCGCTCGAGCAAGTGAATGCAGCCATCTCTTGCTACGTTCCTGGCCCGGAAACGGCCGGATTGGCGATGCTGCAGCAAATTGGTGCGCATATTTATGAAACGCGCCCTGACCTGGAACACGTGCTGCAAGAAGCGGAAGCCGTGCTGGCCGCAAGTGCGGATTTAGCGATGGCGGCCTATCTCGCGGGCCGCCCTCAGGTGATAATTCGCCGTGACCTTGAAACGAGCGTTATGGCATCGGAACTCGAAAAACGGGGCACAGCGATCGCTTTGGACCTTGCGGATGTGGACAGCGGCGTTAAGCGGGCGCTGAAAGACGTGCTTAACAATTCGTCCTACGCCCGAAGCGCGCGGGAAGAGGCTCGTAGAGCGCGGCCCTTTATAGACCCGGATCGTTGCGCTGCGATTGCTGCGCAACAATGTTCGGAGCTCTTTATGCGGTAGAATCCCGAAAACAGAATTATACCAGACGCCAAAAGACCTGACCGTTCCACATGGGCGCTAACATACTGAGGGAATACTCCCCTCACCCCAGCCCTCTCCCCATGGGAGAGGGAGTTCGCTCGCAGCCGTTGAGAAGGCGTCCCCTCTCCCAAGGGGAGAGGGACAGGGTGAGGGGAGATTCCCCCGTTATGTTAGCGCCCATGTCTTCGGGATTCTACCGCATAAAGAGCTCCGAACATTGTTGCGCAGCAATCGCAGCGCAACGATCCGGGTCTATAAAGGGCCGCGCTCTACGAGCCTCTTC
>JBKQNN010000035.1:0-20241 GCA_052145975.1 Rhodomicrobium sp.
AAAGCAGATTAACATATGGAAATAATTTGAGAACTGTGATTCACAAGAGTCTCGACAAGGGAGGCTCTGAGATGAAACTCAAGGAACGATTACAAAAGGTACGCGATCCGAGAGGAAGGCAAGGACAGGATTACCCATTGTGGGCGATATTGAACCTGATCATTGTTGGTTTCCTGTGCGGCCGGCGTGGGCTGAGGGCTGTGTTTCGGATGGGGCGTTCATTGAATGCAAAACAACGCAGCAAGTTGGGCTTTGTTGCAGGACGCACGCCGTGTCACGGAACATTCACCGAAACCTTGCGCATACTTCCGCCTGAAGAATTGATTGCGGTTTTGGAATGTGCCGTAGCAGCCAATGACGAAGGCGGCGACATTCGCCACATCGCGATTGATGGCAAAACGATGCGGGCAACGAAGGATGAAAAAGGCCATGCCGCGCATGTGTTATCGGCTTTTTGCTGCGGGCTGCAAAACATCGCCGGCACCAAAGCTTCGCATAGCAAGGGAATGGAAATTCCCGATGCTCTGAAGCTTTTAGACGAACTGGATTTGACGGATAAAATCGTCACGGGCGATGCGATGTTTTGTCAGCATCACATAATGGAAAAGATCGTTGCAAAAGGCGGTGATTATCTTTTTCCCGTCAAGAAAAACCAAAAGACATTGTTCGAGAATATTGAAACGGCCTTTAAGGAGCCGGTTTTTCCCCCTCAAGAGCTACGACAGCGGTGTAGAAAAGGCGCATGGACGGATTGAACAACGCATCATTGAGGTTCTCCCCGTCGAGGCCGCAGGCATTCAAAATGCCTGGTCAACCGTTCAGCAAATCTGTCGCGTGCGCCGCTTCGTTCAGCGCAAAAAGAAGGGCGAATGGCAGCCTGTAAAAGAAGAAACCGTTTATCTCATCACCAGCCTGTCCGAAGTCGAAGCGGCTCCACAAGCCTTGCTTAAGCTCAACCGGAATCATTGGGCATCGAGATTATGCAGAGAAACAAAGACGTTCTCCTCGGCGAGGACGCTTACACAAACCGCAAAGACAACGCTCCCCACGCCATCTTTGTCCTCCATAACCTCGTGCTGGAAATCTGCAAATCCGTTTCCCACTCTCCAACGCAAGCCCTTGAATACTTCCAAGATGACAAAAATCGCGCCATTAGGCTCTGTTCTTGATTTTTACCGAATCGCCCTGCCTACATCCTAGCCGCGCCCCCAATTCCATATTGACGAAGCGCCGTGCAAGCCTGACGTTACACTTAGGGCTGACGAAACTGAAAACCTTCGCCTTCTCCGCGAAATCCGTGCTGAACAGGAAGCGGCGGCTTCGCGCCTAGATGCTATGAACGCGAAGCTCGATGGCTTCATCGGCGAGCAACGCACCGCGAATACCAAGCTGGAAGCAAAGCTCGATAAGTTGAACATCGAGCTTGCCGGGGTTAAGGGCCGTGTGCGGAAATCCGAAGAATTGCTCGAATCCATCGCCCGCGTCATGAGCGACGGCGCCTTCGGCTAACCGCGCTCCATATCCATGCTCTTTGCGGATGTTGACGAATCGCCAAAGAAGAATGAGATTACGCTGATGGCTGACGAAACCGAAGACCGAGCCCTTCGCCTGCTCCGCGAAATGCGCGCTGAAAACCAGGCATTCGTTGCCGAGCAGCGTGCCTTTGTTGAAGAGCAGCGCGCCGCTAACGCCAAGTTGGAGGGCAAGCTCGACAAGCTCAACATCGAGCTGATCGGTGTAAAGGGCCGCGTGCGCAAGGTGGAGGAAGCGCTCGAATCCATCGCCCGCGTCATGAGCGACGGCGCTTTGGGCTAACTCCGCGTACCGTCATCGCGAGGCGGCACTTTCCTCCGTGACGATTCGGAGCAAAATCGTCTCGACATCGTGGACGCCTGAGACCGGCGCTGCAATTGTACCCCGAAACACAAAAAAATACCCCAGTCACGGTCAGCCATGCTGGGGTTGCAGCTTTGATTTAAGGCATATTTATCTTAGAACGTTGCCTAAGATGTTTCCTGCGGCGCTTTTCGAGTTCGCGTTCGACGCGATCATATACCGCAAGCGCTAACGATACGATGCTCAGTATCAGTTCCATTATCCCTCCGTGGTCTATCGGCAGCGGGGTAAGTCCGATTTCGACACGCGTGGGATAAGGAGCCTTCTATCATCGTTGATGATTGGCGCAAACTGAAAATTTGACCTTGTTCACATCATTATGCAAAGGCCAACGGCGAGGTTGTACGCTAGCTGTTGAGCCTCGCCATAACAGCGGTTGAGATGCAAAGCCGAAGCGCCTAGATCCTGGCCTGCACCTCCAACCCGAAGGCAGCCATGGATTACACCGCACAAACCGCACCTCAAAATCCGCCCGCGGCCGAAATCCGCCCCGCCCGCGACCTCCACCACGGCATCGAGCGCGTGGACAATTACGCGTGGCTGCGCGCGGCTAATTGGCAGGAGGTGATGCGCGATCCGGCTTCGCTCGGGGCGGACATCCGCGCCTATCTCGAGGCGGAGAACGCCTACACCAAGGCTGCGATGGCGGATACCGAGGCGCTGCAGGACAGGCTGTTCAAGGAGATGAAGGGCCGCCTCAAGGAGGACGACTCCACCGTGCCGGCGCCCGACGGCGCCTATGCCTATTTCACGAGCTACGTCACGAGTGGCCAGCATCCGCGCATCTGCCGGCAGCTGCGCGATGGCGGCGAGACCGCGGTGCTGCTCGACGGCGACGCGCTTGCCGCGGGCAGGGCGTTCTTCTCGCTGGGCGCCACGGTCTGGAGCCACGATCACCGGCTCCTGGCATACTCCTTCGACGACAAGGGCTCGGAGTTCTTCAAGATCAAGCTGCGCGACCTTGCGACCGGCCAGGATTTGGCGGACGAGGTGGCCGACATGGAGGGCGAGCCGGTTTGGAACGCCGATGGCACCGCGTTCTATTACACCCGCGTCGACGAGCACCGCCGCCCGCTGCAAGTCATGCGGCATCGCGTTGGGACGGATGCGGCGCAGGACGAGGCCGTCTACCGGGAGCCCGATTCCGGCTTCTTCACCCGCGTCCATGAAAGCCAGGACCGGCGCTTCATCGTCGTAAGCACGGGGGATCATGAGACGGGCGAGGTGCGCCTGCTCGATCTGACCGCGCCCGCCAAGGGCCTTCAGCTCATCGCACCGCGCGAGACCAACCACGAATATCTAGTAGAGCCGCACGGGGATCAGCTCATCATCCTCACCAACGAAGGCGGCGCGGAAGACTACAAGCTCGTGGAAGCGCCGCTTAGCCGCCCCGGCCGCGAGAATTGGCGCGATCTGGTGCCGCACAAGCCCGGCCGGCTGATCCTCGACGTCACTTGCTTCAAGGATTACCTCGTGCGGCTCGAACGCGAGGACGGGCTGCCGCGCATCGTGATCCGCCGCTTCGCCGATGGCGAGGAGCACGCGATTGCGTTTGCGGAGGAGGCCTATTCGCTCGGCATGTCCGAGGGCTACGAATACGATACCGAGACGCTGCGTTTCGTCTACTCCTCGATGACCACGCCGCGGCAGGTGTTCGACTACAATATGCGCACGCGCGAGCGGACCTTGCGCAAGACGCAGGAAGTGCCGAGCGGCCATAACCCGGCGGATTATGTGACGCGCCGCGTCTTTGCGCCCGCATGGGATGGCGAGACTGTCCCGGTGTCGCTGCTCTATCGCAAAGACACTCCCCTCGATGGCACAGCGCCACTGCTGCTTTACGGCTACGGCTCCTACGGCTACGCGATCCCGGCCGGCTTTTCGACCAATGCCTTCAGCCTTGTGGACCGCGGTTTCGTCTACGCCATCGCACACATCCGCGGCGGCAAGGACAAGGGCTATCGCTGGTACAAGGATGGCAAGCTCGAAAAGAAGACGAACACCTTCAAGGACTTCATTGCCGCCGGGCATTACCTGGCGGAGCAGAGGTTCACCAGCGCCGGGCGGATCGTGGCCCAAGGCGGCTCGGCGGGCGGCATGCTGATGGGGGCGGTTGCGAACATGGCGCCGGAGCTGTTCGCCGGCATCGTGGCCGATGTTCCCTTCGTCGACGTGCTCACGACCATGCTCGACGATACGCTGCCGCTCACCCCGCCGGAATGGCCTGAATGGGGCGCCCCTATCGATAGCGCGCAAGCCTATCGCACCATCGCGGCCTACTCGCCCTACGATAATGTCCGCGCGCAAAGCTATCCGCACATCCTGGCCACGGGCGGGCTCACCGATCCGCGCGTCACCTATTGGGAGCCCGCGAAATGGGTGGCGAAGCTACGCGCAAACAAGACGGACGCGAACTTGGCTCTGCTCAAGATCAACATGGAAGCCGGCCACGCCGGCGCCTCGGGCCGCTTCGACCGGCTCAAGGAGGACGCGCTGGCCTACGCCTTCGCGCTGAAGGTGGCCGGCAAGCTTTGAGCGCAAAGAATTGGGGTGACCTTCGGCGTTCTGCGGCCTATAGTCGCCCGGCAGGCGGCTTTGGGGCATCTACTCTTGAAGGAGGAAAGACCCATGCCAAGACCTCACACGTCAGCACCCGCCACTCACAAACCGGCGGCCAAGCCGGCGGCAGCGGCCAAGGCCTCCAGCGTGGCCGCCATGCCGGAAGGCTTCCATACCATCACCCCGAGCCTCACCGTGCCCGATGGCGAGGCCGCAATCGCGCTCTACGAAAAGGCATTCGGCGCCGAGGTGCTGCACAAGATGCACATGCCCGGCAGCAAGAAGGTCGTGCACGCCTGTTTGCAAATCGGCAGCTCCAGGATTTTCGTGCAGGACGAAATGCCTAATATGCCGGGACCGAAGCAGCGCCACGCCTCGTTCTATCTTTACGTTCCCGATGTGGACGCCGCCTTTAAGCGCGCGCTTTCCGCAGGTATGAAGGAGCTCTACGCGCCTTCCGATATGTTTTGGGGCGACCGCACCGGCGTTGTGGCCGATCAGTTCGGGAATCACTGGACCTTCGCCACGCATATCCGCAATCCAAGCGAAGTGGAAATGACCGAAGCAATGAAGGCCTGGGCCGGGAAGGCAACGAGCCACTGACGGGCCGGCAAGGCGATGCGGCTAAAGGCGAGCCGCATCGCACGGTTAGGGGGCGCTTTTGTAATAGCGGCAACAGTCCGGGCCAGCTCGCACCGTCATTCCCGCGAAGGCGGGAAGCCATGCAGGCAAGAAACGCAGGTCTTTCCTGTACTTGCCATGGGCTCCCGCGCGGGAGCGGCGCCGCGGCTGTACGCGGCCGCATATGGTTTCGACGCTTGCCCGGCGTTTTGCCCCTGTTGCCGGGGATCCATCTTTGAGCTTGTTCCAACCGGATAAATGGATTCCCGCTTGTGCGGGAATGACGCTCGTGCATCGGTGCACCGGCAATTGCCTGCCCGGACTTTTGCCCGGCGCTTTTGCGGCCGCAAACCGGGGCCGGCGAAGCTTGTTACATCAAAGCCTTGAAACCTCGTCCCCTCCCCGGCCATATAGTTCGTACAAAGTTGCAGCATTGTAGCAGCCGTTTTCCCACGCCGGCGATTATAAGCGAGATCCCGCTTCTGGCGTTGACATTGGAGGGAAGTGCGAACCCATGGCTAAGAGCGAGTTCAATCGTTGGATGTGGTTCGAGGCCGTCGACCGGCTTTCGCGTGCCCAGCGTCTCCATCAGCAGTTTTTCACGCTGAGCCAGCATATGGGCGGTCCCTCCTGGCAGCCGCCGGTGGATGTGCTCGAAACCGAAACCGAGGTTCTGTTCTTCTTTGCGCTGCCGGGCGTCGATCCCGAAAGTGTCGACGCGGTGATCGACGGCGGGGTGCTGTTCGTCTCGGGCAAGCGCGTGCTGCCCGAGGAGCTCCGCACAGCGCTGATCCATCAGCTCGAACTGCCCCAGGGCCGCTTCACCCGCCGCGTTCCCCTGCCGCCTTGCAGCTTCGATGGCGTAAAGCGTCAGGCCATCAACGGCTGCTTGCTCATTAGCCTCCAAAAAACTTCGACTGAATAAGGAGCGGCACCATGGATAATCCCAATCCCAGCGAGGCTTCCTCCGCCGGGCAAGCGTCCCTTGAAAGCGAGGGGGCACAGAGTGCGGGTCCGGATACCCTGCTCATTCTGCCGGTTCGGGACACGGTGCTGTTTCCGGGCGTGCTGTTCCCGATTTCGATCGGCCGGCCGGTTTCTATCGCGGCGGTGCAGCAGGCGATGCGCGAGGAGCGGCAGATCGGCATCCTCATGCAGCGCGACGGCGAGGCGATGGAGCCTTACGGCACCGACATGCACCGCGTCGGCACGGTGGCGAATATCGCGCGCTATCTGACCGCGCCCGATGGCGGCCATCATGTGATCGTGCAGGGCATCGAGCGCTTCCGCGTGCTCGATTTCGTGCACGAGAGGCCGGTGCTTGAGGCCAAAATCCAGCGCATCGCCGAGCCGGGGGCGGAGGCCGAAACCCAGGAGATCGAAGCGCGCACCATGCTCTTGCGCCAGCAGGCAATCGAAACGCTTGAGCTTCTGCCGCAGGTGCCGGCCGAGCTTGTCGCCGCGATGCAGAATGCGCCATCGGGGGCGGCGCTGGCGGATCTAACGGCAGCCTACATGGATATCTCTTCGGCCGACAAGCAGGAAATCCTGGAGACGGCCGACCCGAATGTGCGCATGGACAAGGTCTCGCGGCTTCTGTCGCAGCGCATCGAGGTGCTGCGGCTCTCCCAAGAGATCGGCCGGCAGACCAAGGCCGTTTTCGATGAGCGCCAGCGCGAGGCAGTGCTACGCGAGCAGATGGCGGCGATCCAGCGCCAGCTCGGCGAAGGCGACGGCAAGGCCGAAGAGATCGCGGAGCTGAACGAGGCGATTGCCAAAGCGCAGATGCCCAAGGAAGTGGAAGCGCAAGCCCGCAAGGAGCTGCGCCGCTACGAGCGCATGCCCGAGCAGGCCGCCGAGGCAGGCATGATCCGCACCTATCTCGACACGCTGGTCGAACTGCCCTGGGCGCTGCCCGAAGAAAAGCCCATCGACATCGCGGAAGCGCGCCGCGTGCTTGAGGCGGATCATTTCGGCCTCGAAAAGATTAAGCAGCGCATCGTCGAATATCTGGCCGTGCGCAAGCTCGCTCCGCAAGGCAAGGCGCCGATCCTGTGCTTCGTTGGCCCGCCCGGCGTCGGCAAGACCTCGCTCGGCCAGTCCATTGCGCGCGCGATGCAGCGGCCCTTCACGCGCGTGAGCCTGGGCGGCGTCCACGACGAGGCCGAAATCCGCGGGCACCGGCGCACCTATATCGGGGCGCTGCCCGGCAACATCATCCAAGGCATCAAGAAGGCCGGCGCGCGCAACTGCGTGATGATGCTCGACGAGATCGACAAGATGGGGCGCGGTTTTCAAGGCGACCCGTCCGCCGCCATGCTTGAAGTGCTCGACCCGGAGCAGAACTCGACCTTCCGCGACGCTTATTTGGCCGTGCCGTTCGACCTGTCGCGCGTCACTTTCATCACCACCGCCAATCAGCTCGAAACCATCCCAGGGCCCCTTCAGGACCGCATGGAGATCGTCTGGCTTGCGGGCTACACGGGCGCGGAGAAGCTGCAGATCGCCCGCCGCTATCTGGTCAAGCGCCAGCTAGAGGCGAACGGCTTGACGGCGGATCAGGCAAGTATCGACGACGAGGCGCTGAGCGAGATCATCCACAGCTATACGCGCGAGGCTGGCGTGCGCTCGCTCGAACGCGAGATCGGCAGGGTATTCCGGCATGTCGCGGTCCGCATCGCGGAAACGCCGGAGGCGGAGGTGCGGGTCACGGCCGCCAGCCTCGTGGAAATCCTGGGCCAGCCCAGGTTCGAGAACGAAGCGGCCATGCGCACGGCCGTGCCCGGCGTGGCTACCGGCCTAGCCTGGACACCCGTGGGCGGTGACATCCTGTTCATCGAGGCGACGCGCGCACCCGGCAAGGGCAGCCTGATCCTCACGGGCCAGCTCGGCGATGTCATGCGGGAAAGCGCGCAGGCGGCGCTGAGCCTTATCAAGAACCGCGCGGCATCGCTCGGCATCGATACGGCGGTGTTCGAAAAGAGCGACATCCACATCCACGTGCCCGCAGGTGCTACACCGAAGGACGGGCCGAGTGCCGGCGTCGCGATGTTCACCGCGCTCTATTCGCTGCTGAGCGGCCGCACCGTGCGCAGCGACACCGCCATGACGGGCGAGATCAGCTTGCGCGGCCTCGTTCTGCCCGTGGGCGGCATCAAGGAGAAGGTGACTGCCGCGGCGAGGGCAGGGCTTAAGCGCGTGCTGCTCCCGGCGCGCAATCGCAGGGACTACGACGAAATCCCCGAGGATACGCGCAAGAGCCTTGAGTTCGTCTGGCTCGAAGACGTCGATGGCGTGACCTCCGCCGCCTTCGAGCCGGCCGGTAAAACGCAGGCCGCGCCGGAGCCCGTGAGCTGAAGGCAGAGCGGGACTGGCAACGGCCGGGGCAAAGCTGCGCGGCTTTGCCTGGCGGCCGGCCTCATACCGGGGTCAGACGTTTTGACAGTGCCAGCGTCCGCGCGCCGTCATCGCGAGGCGGCAAAGCCGCCGCGGCGATCCATTAGCACATAGAGTGCCGTGTCAGCTCGAAGGCGTTGCAGGCGCACCCAAGTCCTCTAATACCAGCCGCCGAAGATTTTGACTCCTTTGCCGGGGCGTGCTGCGCCCCAGCGTCATGCTGTGCGGGAGGCTACTGTTTGTTTTTGTTGAAGAAAATTGGGTTCGTTCGGCAAAAAGTCTATGTATATATAAGTATATACTTTTGGCCGTCTGAAAAAACGGCCAAGGACAAAGGTGTCAGAACTTTTGGCGGCAGGTATAAGGGAGGAGTGCGCCGTTTGCTGCCGTCACTTCATTGGCAGGGGATGCATCAGCCCGCCTTCGGTCCAAAGTGCATTCAGACCCCGATCTAGACGATAGGGCCGGCCCGCCGTACGTTGGAAGATCTCGCCATAATTGCCGGTCGCAGCAATAACCTTGGCGGCCCAATCATGCGCCAGCCCCAGCGCCTGAGCAGTCGCGAAGTCGTGCCCAAGCAACTGCTCGGCCCGCATGTCATCGCGTTTCAACGCCGCTGCCACGTTGCCCTGGGTGATACCCAACGCTTCCGCTTCAATCAGCGCGCCAACCGTCCAGCCGGCCACCAGTCCGAACTTCTGATCGCCATAGCGATACGCTGGGACAACCGGGTTCAGCCCGAACCGCTCCGGCAGGAATACGTAATCGCTGGACGGCGCGTGAAAGTCAGCGCGCGACTGGGCGAGCTTCGACTCCATGGCCGTGCCTACACATCGGCTCACAGACATGGCTGCGTCCATTTCGCCCTGTTCGGAGTGCGACATGAGCGCGTAAGGAATGTGCCGTGCGGTCAATTCTTCGCGCAGCACGCGTTCGGGCGGGCTCATGTCAATCGCACAGATAACCTTGTCGCGCAGGCCCGCCAGTTCCGTGATGCCGCTGAGCTTCGAGACTAAAAAGCGCTGGGAGTCATAAAAGACCGGCGGTCCGAATCCAACGCCGAATTGTGTCGCCAGCGTTGCCGAAGGCGAGATGCCCACCGCAAGATGAATGGCGCCCGCCTTCAGCGCGTTCAACGCCTCCGGCTCGGCTGGAAAGGCCCGGATCGTTAGGCTGTCCGCGTCGCCCAAAATAGCGACGGCGACGGCACGGCAGATCTCGGCTTCCAGAGCTGAAAGATTGCCGTGAACGTCCTCTCCATTCCAGTCGTCGGTGCCTGCAACGGTGCCGCATTCCATGTGGTGGGCGGCGCGGATGGAGTCCAAAGTTTGAGCGTGTGCGACGCTGGCGTGCGCCAGCAAGCCGCCGGCGAAGAGAGTCAGAAGTAAGCGATGCATCTGCAAACCCAATGAAGTTGGAAAAGAAAAAGGATGGAAGCAACGCCTCCATCCTTCGCAGACGATCTCCCGCCCGCAGACATGCTCAGCCTGGAGTGGATTACGGGTTCCAGCCTGCGATGGTAGGCGTGCCGGGCGATTGGGTCGGACGCGGATTTACGTCAACCGGATACGGATCGTTCGGCGTACCCGCCTTATAGGCATCCCAACTTGGGAAGTCCGTCGGCAAAATACCGATCGCCTTGCATGCACCGTTGGTGTAGCCGTTGGTGGTATTATAACCCGTCAACGCCAAGTGAGGCAACGACATGATCTGTGACGGCGAGAAGTACGCCAGAGTACCGGAGAGCGGCGCCTTTTTCCCCTTCAAGATGTCGTAATCGAATGCTTCTGTTAGGTCGCCAAGGTTGTTGCTCGGATCGTCTGACGGACCGAGGTTTGCTTGTTTCAATACCCCTTTGCCCAACTCGCGTGCATTTTTCTCATCCGGCAACGAGGCGAGTGGCTGGAGGCCGAACAGCTCGTTGACAAATTTGATGATCGAGCCGTGCTCACTGTATTGATGTGAGATCGTGCCGGTCGCTGCATAGGGCGAGATCAGGATTGTTGGAATACGCGGACCGCCCGAAAGCAGCGAGCCGTCGGCGAACTTGCTGCGCAGTTGCGGTGACACGTGGTCGTAAAACCCATCGGTCTCATCATACGTGATGATGATCGCGCTTTCCGGCCAGTAAGGACTGTTAACGATGTCGCTGATCGCCTTAGCTGCGAGCGCTTCGGAGATCTGCTGATCCGCGTAGGCCGGGTGATCGTCGTTGCCGATGAAAACGGTCTTGTTTGGCCCTGTAATGGCCGGTACCAGCCCTTGGTTGTTGTTGTACCCGCCGCGCAGATAGAACACGCCGCCACCGGCCGGCAACGCCTTGTTTTCAACGGCAGTGAAGAAGTCCTGAGCGCCGTGCAGGTTGTTGCTCAGCACCTGTGTATTGTCGGCGAGATAGCCGAAATACTGCGGACCGTTGTGGTGCAAAATATAACCGTCGTACAGGCCCGGGATATTGTTTGGGTTCGGCGTGCCTCCGGTTAAATAGCTCGATCCAAGATAGCCAGAGAGAGTCGTCGAATCGTTGGCGTTGAAGCCCTGCTGGAACCAACCCCAGTTGACCGCCGGATTGAGGAGGTGAATGATTCGGATGTCGTGCTCGATGTCCGCCAGGTCCACGGTGGGATTCTGGTCTTTCTGGACAGTTTGCAAGATATTCTTGCCCATGAACGACAGCGGCAGGCTGGCGAAGGTCAGGTTCAAGCTCGTGTTGGTCGCACTCTCGTCGGGGTTATACGGGGGCTTGACCGAAGCCTTATCGTTATTCGAGCCAGGGAACGGTCCTGGATCGGCGACAACCGGCACATACGCATTGGACTGGCCAGACTGTAACGAGGTTTGCCCGCCGGTGTAGGTGGCGCCCAGCACGCTCGGGAAGGAGCTGTTCGCATAGGTTACAAGCGGGGCTTCTTTATTGTGAAGTGCCCACTGCGTCTCACCGGACTGGCCGGCGATGATCGCGATCGCATTTGGGGTCGACGGTCCGATGATTGTCTGATGGAAGTTATCGAACAGTACGAAGTTCTTCGCCCACGTCCACATGAAGGGGATCGTGTCGCAGTCGATGTGGCTGATGTCCGCCTCGGCTTTCTGCTTCGCCGAGAGTGCGATCGAGGTGGGCGCCGCGCCTGTTTTGGTCACGATGCCGCCGGTCGAGGTGGTCGTCAGGCCCTCTTGGTTCATCGCGTAACGGTCATTGGCTCCAACGCCCGTCGCAAAGTCGAAATCGATGCCGTTCGCCATGCCCTGGTGACTGTGATCGACCGAAATGTAGTCGGCCGGATAGATCGGCACAATCGTCTGCCCCCCTATCGGGTTCGGATTGTAGCCGCCGACCGTGACCGCTTGCGGCATCAGGAAGGGAGAGATGGTCGCAGGGTTGAGATTGGTATCGAGATAGTTTTGCGTGAAGCTGGCCGTCCCGTTGGCGGGCGTCATGCCGGCGGGCGCGGTGAAGAGGCCGTCAGCGCCCGGGAAGGTGCCGAAAAAATGGTCGAAAGATTCGTTTTCGTGAAAAATCACGAACACATACTTCACTTTGCTCTTAATCAGCGCGATCTTCTGCGCAGTTGTTAGCTTCGCTGTCTCGGCTGTCTGGGCCATCGACACCGTGGAGTTCGACAGCAGCGCTAACGTCGAGATTAGCGCGGTCGTACCCCTGAGAAACTTTGCAAGCTTCATATTCCACCCCGTACCGTAAAAAACAAACAACTCTGCACTGTCTCAAGGCTGGTAATCTTAACCTGAAGCAGGGTGGGCTAAATCTGCAGGGGGTTAATGAACGTTTAATGAAGGTTGTGTGAAACTGGAGAGCACGTCCGGAAGCAAGTTGCCAAATAGCCACGCAACCGGGAAGGAGCGCTTGGGAATCGCCGCCACAGAAATCAACGCTGTGGTAGCTCTTAAACACTTGATCATTAAGAAAATTCCCCCTTAACGCACCTACTAATCTTGCGAGCGTTAACCGCGCCTTTTTTTTCAGTTTCGCGACAGTTCCATGAAACGCGGAATCCTGCTGCCAGGGTGACGCTATTAAGACACAGATCTAATTAAATCAATAAGATAGAAGGAGGAGCGCAGCTGCATCCATGAGGCCCGCCATTGCTAAGCCACGAAGAACGCTCAGGAAAACCGGTGCGCCGGCCTATGATCTGTGTACGGATGTTCGCCGGCTTTGCGACCTATAAAGGCTGTAAAGGCGCGGGTACCGGCGGCGGCATAAAAGCGCGGACGCCGCTGGATTGACATCTTGCTCGTTTTTACAATCATCTATAGCCGATTAGCGGTAAACGGCGGCACCGATGCAAACGAATTCCCTTAGCCGGCGATGGCCCGGCTGGCTCCTTCTATGTGTCTTGGCACCTATTGTCTTATCCCAGCAAGCACGTGCCACGGAACCCTGCCGCATTGAGAAAAATACGGCGCTCACGCTTGGGGCGGCGGCCGGGCTGCTGACGGTCCCTGCCCGCATCAACGGTACAGCCGTTACCCTGGGCCTGGACACGGGTGCGCAAACTTTCGTTACGCCCCAAGCGGCCATTCGATTGAAGCTGCCAAAAGATGCCGGGCGCAAAACCGTATCGATCGGGACCACGGCGACGATAACGGTGGAGAACGTTATCCTGCGCGATCTCGAATTCGCAGGGGATCATTTCCGGGACAAGAGCGTCGCGTCGATTCCGTTTCAAGGCGGAATGACATTCGGACGGCTCACGCCCGCCGGTGTGAACCTGCACGGTTTGCTTGGCGCGGATATTATGTCGCGATACGATTTCGAGCTCGACCTCGCCCAGGCCAAGCTGACCCTCTACAAAATGAAGGGCTGCAAAGCCGTGACACCCGAATGGACTGGCAGCTATTCGCAGGCGCGGTTCGAAATTAACGCATTCCACAAAATTGCGATTCCGGTCGAGATCGACGGCGTCAAGCTGAAGGGGATTTTGGACACCGGCGCGAGCACCAGCGCCGTCACCCGCGCCGCTGCCATCCGCTTGGGCCTTACGCCGGCAGCGCTCAAGTCGGCGCCCGAAGTGCAGGTGACCGGCGTGGGCGATGTCAAGGCCAGCCTTCCCTACCACACTTTCGAGACTGTCGCAGCGGCCGGGCTCAAGAGCGGCCCCATGAAATTCGTCATTCTAAAGTCAGGCGAGAGCGACGTTCTCTTGGGCCTCGATTTCCTGCGATCCAATAGGCTTTGGATTTCCTATGCCACCAGAACGATCTTCGTTCAGCCGCAGGAAGCGCCTGCCGCGCCGCAGCCGGTCACGCCCCAAATTACCCAGGCACTAACACGCCAGGCGGCGCAGCCTGCCGGGGACGGGTATAGCGGGGCATCGTTCAGGGACCTGATGGACGAGACAATCAAGACACTTAAGCTTCCCCAGGGCACTGGTGCGATGGTGGCGCGCGTGATCCCGGGCGGCCCGGCGGCGGAGGCGGGCCTGCTTGCCGGAGATGTGCTGCTCTCCATTAATGGCGAGGCAATCGGGGGAAGCGCGTTGTGGAAGCTAGGCAGCAAGTACAAGCCCGGTGAGACCATAATGCTGGACGTTTTGCGCAATGGGCAGACTCTGACGGAGAGTGTGACGCTGATCGATGCGGCCGCGGGGAACACAATCGGCACCCTGGGCGGCGGCGCGGATTTGATCGTCGCAAGCGAGAAGAGGATCGCGGAGTTATTTCCCGCCACGCAGTTTCCGCTTGAGTGGGCGCACGCGCAAGACAACATCGCCCGCGCCTACACCGAAAATCCCGCCGGCAACAAAGATGAAAATCTGGAAGCGTCGATCCCCTATTACGAAGACGCGCTTTCGGTCGAGGCCTTCAAGAGACGGGTTGCCTGGGATAAGGCTCAGATCAATCTTGGACTGGCCTATCAGCAGCGCACGCAGGGCAGCAGGCTGCATAATCTTGAGCGCGCAATCGCTGCATTTAGCGCGGTTGTGAGCGAGCGGCCGAAAAGCAACCCCGATTGGGGAAGGGCACAAATGTATCTGGGCTACGCCTATATCGACCGTGTGGCCGGAGACAAAAACGGGAACTATCTGCTCGCCATCGCAAGCTTCGAAGCCGTTCTCGCGGCGAAAAGCAAGTTTGTGGAAACGGTCAAGATTGAGGACCAGTTAGGCGATCTGTACAGGCTGCTTGAACCCCAAGGCGCGGAGAATATCGAAAAGGCCATCGCCGCATACAAAGAAGTGCTCGATTACAGGCCGCCAGGCGATAAACCGCAGGGCGCCAAGGGGTGGGCCAACAGGCCGCAGTGGGGAAGATGGGCCAAGGCCGCGGAGAAGCTGGGCGATTGTTACAGGCTACGCAAAGTGGGCTCCCCCGCGGAGAACGCCGCGCTGGCGCTGAAAGCATACGGGCAAGCGCTCACCGTTTTCACCCCCGGCACGTTTCCCGAAGATTATGCGAGGGTGCAGGCGCTAAAAGACGAGGCACAGGCCAAGGACGCCGCCGGGACTGGCGGCCGGCCGCTTTAGCCGGCTAGTACCCGGAATCGGTGATCCGCACTACGCGCATTACCCCTCATCCCAGCCCTCCCAATGGAAGAGGGAGTCCGCTCGCAGCCGTCGTTCGGGCGTCCCTCTCCCATTGGGAGAGGGACAGGGTGAGGGGTAACGCCGTATGGCTATGACACACCCTTAAGCGATAGCGGGTGCTAGATCGCTGCTTCAGGCTCCTCTGCCTGAGGACTCTCCACGCCGGAGAGCTGGCGCCGCATCTCCTCCATGTCGAGCGCTCGCTCCAGCTTCGACACGACGACGGTTGCGACGCCATTGCCGATCAGATTGGTGAGCGCGCGCGCTTCCGACATGAAACGGTCGACGCCCAGGATCAGCGCGATGGAAGCCACCGGGATCGTGCCCACGGAGGAAAGCGTCGCGGCGAGCACCACAAACCCCGAGCCGGTAACACCCGCCGCGCCCTTCGAGGTGAGCAGCAGAATGGCGAGGACGCCGAGCTGCTGCCAAATCGTAAGGTCCGTATTCGTGGCCTGCGCCAGGAACAGCGCCGCCATGGTCAGATAGATGCAGGTGCCATCGAGGTTGAAGGAATAGCCGGCCGGGATCACGAGGCCCACGACGGATTCCTCGCAGCCGAGCACTTTCATCTTGGCCATCATGCGTGGCAGCACCGATTCCGACGAGGAGGTGCCGAGCACGATCAAGAGCTCCTCCTTGATGTAGCGGATGAAACTGAAAATATTGAAGCCGGTCAGCCAGGCAACGGTGCCGAGCACGCCGAAGATGAAAACTAGGCAGGTCGTATAGAAGCATAGCATCAGCATGCCGAGCGAGAGCAAGGTGCCGATGCCGTTCTTGCCGATTGTGAACGCCATGGCGCCGAATGCGCCCAGCGGCGCGAGATACATGACGATACGGACGATGCCGAAAAAGACGTGCCCGGTCTGATCGATGATCGCGGCGAGCGGCTTTCCGCGCTCGCCCAGCGAGAAGAGTGCAACGCCGGACAGGATCGCCACGAGCAGCACCTGCAGGATCTCGCCTTCGGAGAAAGCGCCAACCACAGTATTGGGAATAATATTCATGAAGTAATCGATGCCGCCGTGCTTCTGGGCCTCGGCGACGTAGAGGGCGACATCCTTGGGGTTAAGCGATTTTGGGTCCACGTTCATGCCGGCGCCGGGCCGCCAAAGATTGGAGATGATAACGCCGATGGCCAGCGCCGCCGTTGTGACAACTTCGAAATAGATCAGAGCCTTGACGCCAACGCTGCCCGCCTTGCGCATGTTCTTCATGCTCGCGATGCCGTGCACGACCGTGCAGAAAACGATCGGCGCGATCAGCATTTTGATCAGCTTGATGAAGGCATCGCCGAAGGGTTTCATGGCCTCGGCCCAGCCGGGGGGCAGCACGGCCAGCGGCTGCAGCCAGCTTGGCACCTTCGCGGGATCGGCCGGATCGGACGGCGAAAGCACGCCCAGAACCACGCCGATAAAGATCGCTGCCAGCACTTGTGCATAGAGATGCGTGTAGAATGGACGGCCGGGCGCGGGCCCCGTACTTGCGAACGCTTCTTCTTGTTTCATCGCTTCCCCCCTGACGGCCAAGCCATTCCAGGCCCTTCATCTTTGCGCGCGGCGGGTTAGGCCCGCAAGTGAGCGAATGTCTCATATCCATCGTCCGCTATCGCCGCCCGGCACAACCTTTGGGGCCTTCTGTTCCGGCGGAAAGTATCTTATTAAGGGGGGCAATAGCGGCGGCGAGCTTCCGGGGGATACCTTGATGGGTAGAAATAATTCGCGCTTTTCGCGGCATGGCCGTGCCTGGCGGGTTCCTACATTAACGGCGGCGCTTCTGGCATGCGCCCTTGCATTAACCGGCGAAGGGATTGCCGCGCCCAAGGCTGCGCAATTCAAGCCGCTTTGGAAGGAGTGCCAGGCGCGCGAGGCAAACGCCGCCATCGAAGGCTGCACCAGGCTCATCGCCAAGAAGCCGGACAGCAAGGCGGAGCTGGCGCGGGCTTATTACACGCGCGCCAAGGCCCATACTATCAGGGGAAATTACGACGCCGCCATCGCCGATTTCAGTCAGGCCGTCATCCTCAAGCCCGATTATGCCGAGGCGTATGTGGATCGGGGCTGGGACTATTATAACGGCAATGCCGACAAACCTCGCGCGCTGGCCGATTACAACAAAGCGATTAAACTAAATCCAAGCTATCCAGACGCGTTTCTCTATAGAGCGAATATTTATAAACTAGAAGGCGACCAGGATCAGTACAAGGCCGATTCCGATCGAGCCCTTGCGCTCTATACCGCCGGGCTTCGGAAAAATCCCAAATCGCCGGAACTCTTCAGGAAACGCGGGGCGCTTTACGACGGCAACAACGATTACGATAAGGCTATTCACGATTACAATGAAGCTCTCCGGCTCGATCCGGACGATGCTCCTGCCTATGGCTTTAGAGGGCTTGCATATTCGGAGAAGGGCAACTTTGCCCAGGCGATTGCAGATTACAACGCCGCGCTGCGGCTTCAGCCCGATTTCGCCTTTGCCTTGGCATTTCGCGGTCTGGCTTACGTGAGGCTTGGCGATGGCGACCGCGCGCTGGCCGATGCCGACCGCGCTGTTGCGCTCAGTCCCAGCTCCTACATTGCTTATTTTGCCAGGGGCGCCGTCTACATGCTCAAGAATGACTACGGCCAAGCCATCGCCGAATTTGGCCGCGCCATTCTTATCAATCCCGATAGCTTCTTTTCTTACAAGACCCGCGGCATGGCATATCAACTGAAGCAAGAATTTGAGCGTGCCATTTCGGATTACGACGATGCGTTGCGGCGTAATCCCGGCGATGCAGAATTGTACGTCTTGCGAGGCGCCGCAAAATCCCTGAACGGCAACGATAAGGAAGCGGTTGCGGATTTTAGTAAGGCTCTAGCTTTGAAGCCGGAAAGCTTGAATGTTTATTACCTTAGGGCTGTTGCCTACCAGAAAATGGGAAAATACGGTGAAGCTATTGCCGACATAAATGACGCGCTTAAGTTGAAACCCGGTAACGCAGATGCCTATCTGAAGCGCTCTAAGATCTACAGCCAAAAGAAAGACTACGATAAGGCTCTTGACGACGTCAATCAGTCGATAAAATTGAACCCAAAAAATACCGGGGCATATGTCGAGCGCCAGGCCATTTTCACCATCAAAGGCGACAGCCAGAGTGCCAGGGCCGATATTGACGAGGCTCTGAAGATAGACCCGGAAAACCCGTCCGCACTCTTGGCGCTCGCATCGATCTACGCGAAGGAAAATAAGGCCGGGGACGTTGCCGGCCTCTGCAAGCGGGTTATCGTGAAAGACCCGGGCTACAATTCCTTCCAGCGTTGCGGATCGCTGAGCGAACAAGTCAAGGACTACGCTCATGCTCTGGCTTATTACAACGAGGCAGTTCGCGTGCAGCCCGGCGCGCTCGCCCTAAATGAGCGTGCAGCCTTTTTTAGCAAAATAGAACAATACGACAGCGCCCTTGCCGACGCTACGGAAGCCATAAACCGGGAGCCGAAGCAGCCCGCAGGTTACACAAAACGGGGTTTGGCCTACTTTGGGAAGGGCAAGTACGATGAGGCGATTGCGGACTTCTCCCAGGCTATTCTCCTAAATCCCGATACAGCGCTGTATGCCTATACGTTGCGCGGAAATGCGTATGCGAAAAAAGGCGACTACGGCCGGGCCATCGAAGACTTCAACGGCGCCCTTCATCTCGACCCCGAAAATCTAGCTCCCCTGGTCCAGCGCGCCCATGTCTTCCGGGATACCGGCGATTACGAGCGCGCGCTAAAGGATTACGGCGATGCGATTTCCCGTAGCAAAGCCGCGCCGAACAGCCATTACGGCCGCGGGCTCATATACCTCTGGCAAGGAAAATTCGACCCTGCCGTCGCCGAATTCAGCGAAACGCTTCGCATCGATCCAAGCTATGTGCTCGCGAGCATCGGCCGTGAGCAGGCTTATTTGAGATCCGGCAAGCTGGATGACGCTCTAGCGGAAGCCGCCGCGGCGCTTAAAATAGGCAAGAAGCGCGAAGCCGCTTACGCGACCCGCGCCGATGTCCTGCTCGCACTTGGCAGAACCCCCGAGGCCATCGACGATTACAGCGAGGCGATCAAGCTCGGCGAGGCAACGCCCGCCGCGTATGCGGGCCGCGCGCAGGCTTACGAAAAACAAGGCCGCACCGCGCTAGCACTCCTCGATTATCAGAAAGCCGTGACGCTCAATGCCGGCGATCCGCTGCAGCGCGAGGCCCGGCTCACTGCGCGAGAACGCCTTGCCGCGCTCGAAAGCCAGAAAGCTCCGCCGCAAACCGGCGTCATCCCCGCCAGCGGCAAGACTTACGATCTTGGCCGCCGCATCGCCCTTGTCATCGGCGAGAGCGCCTATCAATACGCAAACACCTTGCCCAACCCGGCCAACGATGCGAGTGCGGTTGCGCAAACCTTCCGCCAACTCGGCTTCGCGGAAGTCCAGGAAATCGAGAATCCAACCCGCGCCGGGCTTGAGGAGGCCGTGAAAGACTTCGGAGACCGCGCCGAACAGGCCGATTGGGCCGTGGTGTTCTACGCTGGCCACGGTATGCAAATCGACGGCCGCAATTATCTGATCCCCGTCGATGCCAAACTGGAACGCGCCGAGCACGTCGAATTCGAGACCCTCAATGCGGATCTCGTCCTGGCAAGTGCGGGGGGCTCGAAAAAGCTCGGCATCGTGATCCTCGACGCCTGCCGCAACAATCCGTTTCTCGAACGCTTAAACGAGAGATCGCGGGGCACGCGCGCAATCGCCGGCGGCTTCGCGCGCGTCGAACCCCAGAAGGGCCAGCTCGTCGTCTTTGCCACGCGCGAAAACCACACCGCGGCGGATGGCGAGGGCGAGCACAGCCCGTTCACGCACGCGCTGCTCTATCATATCAACGAGCCGGGCATCGATGTGGAGCGGCTGTTCCGCAAGGTGCGCGATACCGTGCTTGAGCGCACGAGCAACGCGCAGGAGCCGTTCACCTACGGCTCGCTGCCCGACGCCGAATTGTTCTTCAGGGCGCCGCAATAACCGTTGCAGCGGCGCGCAGCAGGTGCGAGCGCGGCCTATGCGACGCACACCGCTAAGCAGAGTTTCCAGGCTTCTCCAACGCATGGCCTTCCCAAGCGTTAGCGGCCGTCGTGACGGTAACGGCCAGTGGGGTGAATTTTGACGCATAAGGCCGGAAGCTGATTTCACAGGGGAAAATTGGGTTCGTTCGGCAAAAATGCCC
>JBKQNN010000036.1:0-27165 GCA_052145975.1 Rhodomicrobium sp.
GCAACCAGCAGATCCTCGACCGCGGCGGCCGCGTCAGCAAGTTCAAAAAGAAGTTCGAAGGTTTCTTAAAATAGGCGATTGCGCCTACTCTCGTGCTGCGCCATCCGCTGGCTCGCCTTCGGCGAGCTTGCGCCGTCGTGCGCAGGCATCGGCCAGGCGCGCCGGCTAGCCGAAGTTCTCATACCAACCGTCAAAAGTGCTGACCGTTCCAGCACACTCCCCGTCGTCGCGAGGCGGCAATGCCCCCGTGGCGATCCAGAAGCAACTTCAGTGACTTTCATCTGGATTGCTTCGCTTCGCTAGGAAGAAAGAGTTCAGCGAACACAGTTGTCATGGCCCGGCTTGACCGGGCCATCCATGAAGAAACGCAAAGTTGTGAGTGTGTCTGGATGGCCGGGTCAAGCCCGGCCATGACAACTGTGTTCGCTGAACTCTTTTTTCCTAGCGAAGCGAGGCAATCCAGATGCCAATCACTGAAGTTGCTTCTGGACGCCCGCGGCCGCCAAGGCGGCCTCGCGATGACGGGGAGTGTTCCAGAGCGATCGGGACTTTTGACGGCTGGTATAAGTCTTTGTCTAACCGTGCGTCTTACCGGAAAAACCGCTCACACCTCCGGGTCAGGCCCGAAGGCATACTTTTTCCGGACGCACTCTGGGGAACGGTCATGCAGAACAGTGTAATCAAGGAGCCGCCGGCGCCGAAGCAGGCGCGCAGCCCCTTCGCGGACATCAGGGGCATGAGCTTCGAAGCCGCGTTGAAGGAACTCGAACAGATCGTAACGCGGCTAGAACGGGGCGACGTGGACCTGGAGCTTTCCATCGAGATTTACGAACGCGGCGAGGCGCTGCGCGCCCATTGCGATCAGCTTCTGAAGCGCGCGGAGGCGAAGGTCGAACGCATCACGCTCAGCGCCCAAGGGGTGCCCCAAGCTATAGCGCCGCTCGATCCGGGTACGAACGGTGCGCCCCCGGCTTAAGCTGTTCCAGCATGTTATCGCGAGGCACATCGCCCCCACATCATCGCTAGCCGCCCTGCAAACCGCGCAATGACGGAAGCGCGCGCAGCTTGAGCAGAGCCGTTTTTTGGACGCCTCTCGCGCCTATTTTAGCCACTATTTAAAGAATGATTACAATAGCGGGCCGATTTCTGGGGTTAGGCGTCCGTGCTCATATTTTTCTTGCACTGTTGCCTTGTTACGCGGGAAGGTTGACGTTCCCCAATTGCGACAAAAATCCGGCGTCCTGAAAGACACGGCAGCTTAAGCTAGAGACAGTGGATACCGAAGGGAAGAGTTGAAGTGACTATCAGCAACCGCACCCCGCTCCTCGATACCGTTCACACGCCCGAGGACCTTCGCAAGCTCGATCCCGATCAACTTCCCCAGCTTGCCGATGAGTTGCGCAACGAAGTTATCGACGCGGTCTCGGCAACGGGCGGCCATTTGGGCGCCGGGCTGGGCGTGGTCGAACTGACAGTTGCTATTCATTATCTGTTCAACACGCCCGAGGACCGCCTGATCTGGGACGTCGGACATCAGGCCTATCCTCACAAGATTCTCACGGGGCGCCGCGACCGTATCCGCACCCTGCGGCAGCCGGGCGGCCTGTCCGGCTTCACGAAACGCTCCGAGAGCGAATACGATATCTTTGGCGCCGGCCATTCCTCAACTTCGATTTCGGCGGGGCTCGGCATGGCGGTTGCCCGCGACCTCAAGGGCGGCGACAGCCGGCATGTCATAGCCGTGATCGGCGATGGCTCGATGAGCGCGGGCATGGCCTACGAGGCGATGAACAATGCGGGCGCGATGGATAAGCGCCTTATCATTATCCTGAACGACAACGACATGTCGATTGCGCCGCCTGTCGGCGCGCTATCGGCGTATCTGGCGCGTATCACCTCCTCGGAAACTTTCCTCAAGGTGCGCGATTTCGGCAAGCAGCTCGCCCAAAACCTGCCGCCGTTCTTGGAGCGGAGCGCTGCCCGGGCCGAGGAATTCACACGGCACCTCTTCACCGGTGGCACGCTCTTCGAAGAACTCGGCATCTACTATGTCGGGCCGATCGACGGCCACAATTTCGATCATCTCCTGCCCGTGCTTGCCAACGTCCGCGACGCGGATGCTGGCGCGGTTCTGGTGCATTGCGTGACGCAGAAGGGCAAGGGCTACGAGCACGCGGAAAATTCCGCGGACAAGTATCACGGGGTGTCGAAGTTCAACGTCGTGACCGGCGCTCAGGATAAGGGCAAGTCCGCGCATCCGAGCTATACCAAGGTGTTCGCGGAAAGCCTTGTGGAGCAAGCCCGCAAAGACACGAAGATTGTGGCCATCACCGCGGCCATGCCGGCGGGCACGGGGCTCGATATTTTCGGCAAGGAGTTCCCGGATCGCTGTTTCGACGTGGGCATCGCCGAGCAGCATGCCGTTACTTTTGCCGCGGGGCTTGCTGTTGAAGGTATGAAGCCTTTCGCCGCCATCTACTCGACGTTTCTGCAGCGCGGCTACGATCAGCTCGTGCACGACGTTGCAGTGCAGCACCTGCCGGTCCGTTTCGTGCTCGACCGGGCGGGCCTGGTGGGCGCCGATGGCGCGACGCATGCGGGCACGTTCGACCTCGCTTATCTTTGCTGCCTGCCTGGTTTCGTAATCATGGCCCCCGCAGACGAGGCCGAGCTGAAGCACATGGTCGCAACTGCGGCCGCCATCGATGACCGGCCTAGCGCGCTCCGCTATCCGCGCGGCGAAGGCTGCGGCGTCGAGATGCCGGCGCACGGCGTGCCGCTTGAGCTTGGCAAGGGCCGGATCGTCCGTGAAGGCTCCGCCGTTGCCATTCTCTCGCTCGGGACCCGCTTGCAGGAAAGCCTTAAAGCCGGGGAGAAGCTCGCCGCGATGGGCCTGCCCGCGACCGTGGCCGATGCGCGGTTCGCAAAGCCCCTGGACATCGAGCTAATCCGCCAGCTGGCCCGGCACCATGAGGTTCTGGTAACCGTGGAGGAAGGCTCCTCCGGCGGCTTCGGAAGCCATGTCCTGGAGTTCCTGGCGCGCGAGGGTCTGCTGGATAACGGGCTCAAGGTCAGGCCGCTTGTGCTTCCCGATGCCTTCTTGGATCACGGCAAGCCGGAAGTGCTGTACGAGGCGGCCGGCTTGAACGCCAGCGGCATCGTCAATGCTGCCGTCGGCGCGCTCGGCATCGCCCAAGCGGTTCCCCGCGACGGCCGCGCTTAAGCGGCTCCAGTCACCGGAAAATATGCAAGAAGAGCCCCTCATCCTGTCCTTCTCCCAGCAAGCTCGCCAAGGCGAGAGCTTGCTGGGAGAGGGCTGGGGTGAGGGGGTCTTCTGCTGAACCAATCAACCGGATCTGGTATAATTAGGTCCTGGAAAGCGCTTCAATGTTTATCCGGAGGACGCCTGCGAATTGAAAAGCGGTCAACCCGGTCCGTGCGATCTGTTTTCCGATTCGACTGTAAATTTAATTAGTTACTGCTAAGACAACGTTAGTAAAATCAAGTTAGTCTCTTTTCCGTTATGCGTAGCCCGAATCAAGGGCATATTCCGCGCCACCTTCTTAGCGAGGGTACTAAGAATCCCCACTTTTACAAGTAACGGTTCGCATGGGCGCAGTGGCGCCCGCATTTTAAATCTAATCTCAGACCAAAGGAAAAACTACCATGGCCAAATCGCCGCAACCCCAACAACCGCACGAAGCGCCGCCGCTGGATCTCTCAGACCACTCTTTCGATGAACTTTTGAACCTCAAGAAAAAGATCGATGGCGAAATCGAGTCTCGCAAAGCCAAGGAGATTGAAGAGCTCCGCGCGAAAGTAGCTGAAAGCGCACAGACGCTCGGCGTGTCAATTCATGAGCTTTTCGGCCTGTCACAGCAGCCGGCCAAGCGTGAGACGAAGCATCCGCGGGGTAAACAGCCGCCGAAATATCGCGGACCCAACGGAGAAGAATGGAGCGGCAGAGGACCCGCGCCGCGCTGGATGAAACCCTTCCTCGCAAAGGGCAAAACCAAGGCGGATTTCCTGATTAAATAGGCGCGGCAGGAAGTTTCGAAGCACAGGACGGAACTAATACCGGATCCGGTTGAAAGCTTCACTGCTCATTGGAGTCATCCCGCTTGCGCCCGGACTTGATCCGGGTGTGCCTGCCGCAGCATGCTCTGCTGCTGCGCAGACACGGGAACTTTGCAAGCGCAGAGGCCCTTTAAGATCCCGGATACGGCGCAAGCTCCGTTTCGGGATGACGGGGTGAACCGTTCAACCGGTTTTGGTACGAGGCTTACCGATAATCTTTTGAGCGGCTTCTGCCCGTCCGCGAAGCCGCTCGCGTGCTGCAGCGAAGTTTTTTGCCCATGCGACACTTGTACATGCGGCGGGACTTGCAGTCTCCCGGAAATGGTGCTAAGAATTAACCTTATCCCGGACACCGGGATTCAAGACCTGTTTGCCCAACAGGCATGCCGCCCTAAACAGAGGCGATTGCAAGCCCCGGAGCGGCTGTAGAACTCTGCTAAAAGACCGGCCTCCCTATTCGGAGGCCGGCGCAGTTTAATCACTCAACAGACTGTCATTAATCTCAGCGCCCGGCAAAACAAGCGCCGCAATCTTGCACCATTCCTAGCCTCAGGCTTAAGGTTGGCGGGTGTTGACTTCATGGATCGTTGGTCGCGTTTGCTTGCGGGCCTGCAAAATTGCCGAGTGTTGCCGTAATACCATAATTTTGGCTTTGTTATCGGCAACCTGCCCAGCATGACAACGAATTTCACACGGCGCGGCGCGTTTGGCGTGGCCGCAGGCGCTTTCGTGGGCCTAGCACTGAGCGGCGGCGCTGCGGCTCAGTCGGCGCGTATGCCTTTTGCAACCTGGGTCGAGGCTTTCCGCGCCCGGGCCCTCGCGAAGGGCATCTCCGATGCAACTTACAGCCGGGTTATGGCCTCGCTCACGCCCGATACCTCCGTTTATGAGCAGGATCGCGACCAGCCCGAATTCCAGGAAGAGGTCTGGCAATACCTCAACCGGCGCGCATCGGATTGGCGGATCATCACCGGCAAGGTGCGCGCACAGGAAAACGCGGCGCTTTTGGAGCGCGTCGAGCGCGAATATGGCGTTAGCCGCTACACCATGCTGGGCCTATGGGGGATGGAGTCGGCCTATGGCGACCTCGTCACCAACCCGAAGCACATGCGGCCAATCTTTCCGGCACTCGCGGCCTTGGCCTGGGGCGAGCCGCGCCGCCGCTCCTATTGGGAGCAAGAGCTTCTCAACGCGCTCGTCATCGTGGAGCGCGGCTGGTGCACGCCGGAAGAGATGATTGGCTCCTGGGCGGGTGCGATGGGCCACACACAATGGATGCCCGAAGTTTGGCTCAACATGGGCGTCGATTTCAATCGCGATGGGCGCATTTCGCCCTATGGCCCGCCGGACGATGCACTGGCGGGCACCGCCAAGTATATCGCCCAGCGCGGGAATTATCAGAAGGGCGAACGCTGGGGCTACGAAGTGCGCGCCCCCGCCCGCGCCGCCGCCAGAGCCAGGGGCATGCGCACGGTCGCAAGCTGGCACACCGCCGGTGTGACGCGCGCGAACGGCAAGCCCTTTCCGCAGCCGCAGGAGCACGCGCGGCTTTGGCAGCCCATTCCCGGCGGCCCGCTCTTCCTCTTAACGCGCAACTTCGATGCGGTCAGGTCCTATAACCCCTCAAACAACTACGCGCTCGCCCTTTGCCATTTGGGCGACCGGATTGCCGGCGAAGGGCCTTTCGTCCAGGAGTTTCCCGGCGGAGAGCCCCTTCCAACGCTGGCCGAAGTACAGGAAATTCAGCAGCGCTTGACCGCGCTCGGCTACGACAGTGGCGGTACGGACGGCCGTGTAGGCAAAGACACGATGGCCGCCGTCCGCAAGTTCCAGCTCAAGGTTGGCATGAAGCCCGATGGCTATCCCGGCCTTAAGCTTCTAGAGCGCCTGCGCGAGGCGGCGTAAGTCGCCTTCAGTCGCTACTATTGCCGCCTCTAACCTGAGAGTACGCATGATTGCTTTTGCAAAAATCCGGCGCGCTTTAACGGCGCTGGCCATGATCGCCCTGGCCGGCCTGGCCTTGCTGCCCGCAACCGCCGGTGCAGCGGATCTCGTCGTTTTCGGGAGCGCGCGCTGCCCCTATTGCCTGGCATGGGAACGCGAGATCGGGCACAGCTACGCAAAAAGTGGGGAGGGCCAGCAAGCTCCCCCGCGCCGCATCGACATTCAAGCGCGGCGCCCTGGCGATCTGGACTATGTTGAAGACGTACAAATTACGCCAACCTTCGTTTTGATCGACGAAGGCCGCGAGGTTGGGCGCATCGTGGGCTATTCCGGCGGCCAGTTTTTTTGGCCGCAACTGCACAGGCTTCTCGCCAAGTTGCATCCGAAGGCATAGCCGCGCAATTCCTCCGTTCGCCAAAAGCAATTGAAATCGCGGCCGGCGAGCGCTGGTGCACTGCCGTTTGGGCGCAACACTTACCCGCGCAATTCCTGTCAAATTCCCGCTGCGCCCGATTTCCGTTGCAGCCGCCCAGCTTCACCTCCTATGGTGGCTGCGTCCCCAAGCCGCACATGGTTGGGGGGCGGATTCGAACGTCGAACGATTGGGGCTGGGCCAGTGGCGCGCGAAGCGATTATTCAAGAAGACACGGTAATCAAGGGCAAAATCCGGAATTGCCGGCAAATGGAAATTCGCGGCTATTTCGAAGGGGAGCTCGCGGCCGAAGAGGTGAATGTCCATCAGGGCGGGACCTTTTACGGGACCTTGAAGAGCGACCGGGCCGACGTCGCGGGTTCCGTTCAAGGCGAAGTGTTCGTGAAGAACCTTATCAGTATCCGCAGCTCGGGCTCGGTCAACGGCCAGGTCCGCTATGGGCAGCTTGCCATGGAGATGGGCGCGGACCTGAGTGCGGAACTGCGCAACGTGCCGCCGCGGCTCGAAGGCGATCTCGACATCAGCGTCAAACGCGGAAAATCCGTCATCATCACCACCGAGGACATCACCGCCGTCGATCCGGACGACACGCCCGACCACCTCACCTACACCGTCTCGAACCTGGTCAACGGCTTCGTCGCGCTCTCAAAGGATAAGGGGACGGCGGTGGAGCATTTCACGCAGGCCGATATCGAGGCGGCGCGCGTTCTTTTCGTGCATAACGGCGCCGGCGGCCAAACCGCGAACTTCGACATCATGGTGGCCGACGATAGCGGCGGAACTTCCGGCAAGGCCCTGACCGTCACCGTCCACGTCAGAGATTAGTGCGGCGTCCCGGAATTGCCTATGCGAGCCGCGGGAAGTCCTGCCCCATATGCGGCTGGCTCGGACAGGACTTCGCGCGGGGCGGGCGTACTAGCAACTCTTCGATTCTAGTACCCACTGTCGCCGAAGGATGAGTCCTATTCATAGGGCATTACCCCAGCCCTATGGGAGAGGGGGTGCCGCCGTACCCGTTGAGATGGCGTTCCCTCTCCCATTGGGAGAGGGACAGGGTGAGGGGTGATGCGCGTTGTGCAGATCACCGATTCTGGATACTAGCCTCGCCATGGCGCTTCGTCCAACTTAACGCACGGCGCTCAGCACGAACTCTGCAATGCCACCGTAGCCGTGAGTCTCGGCTTGTTATAGGCTTTCGCCGAAAACGTAACCCCGCTGGTGAGGAAGCTCCCAATCGCCGGGGTGAAGTTATAGCTCGTCTCCGCAATGACGACGGCTTGGTTCTGGCTGGCGAGGCCGGCCGGCAGTGAATAAGTACCGCCCTGGCTCAAGGCGGCGAGAGTGCCTGGGGCGGCGTAGCTCCACTGCACCGTCGCATTATTGGCGTTCTGCATCACGACGCTGACGCGAAGGCCGGCAATGGAGGCCGAGTAGGAATAGGGCGCAACAATCGTCGCGCCGATCTTCGAGATGTCCTGTAAACTGGAGGCGGTGACGCAGGAGACCTGGGCCACGAGATCCCCGGCGGTGCTGGCCACTTGCGCGTTCCGGCGCTGGACCGTAAACGCCTCGCCAAATTCCACCATGCTGAAAAGCATGAGAATCAAGACCGGGAAGGCGATAGCTGCCTCAAGGAGGATGGAGCCACGGCGGTTTCGAAGAAAGTTGCTCATTTTGATCAGCATGATGCCCCATAAGGCTCGGTCTTGAACACCGCCGAGGACTGCAAAAGGCGATTGCCATCGGCAAGATTGCTAAGCAGCCCCAGGGCCGCAAAATTTACCAAGGGCCATTCGTAAAAGCTCGTGACGAGATTGACCGTGCATGGCCCGCCGGGCTGGTAAGGGAAGCTAGTTAAAAGATTTCCCTGACCGTTTAGCGGGTTGGGAGGCGTAACTTGGGTGAAATCGGTGAAGTTCTGGACGTTCAGTTGGAGCTTGCTGGTACAGTTCGAGAGGATGGCGACCTGGCTGCAAATCTGACCGACCATATCGGTTTGGCCCATATTGGCCGTCTGAGCCTGGCCGGTGCGTATCATTCGCGCCGCGCTCAACGTCGCATTATCGAGCTCGTAGCTGCCCCAAAAGATCAAGCCAGCTTCGAGCATGCCGAAAACCAATACGAACAGCGGAACGGCGACGATCGCAAACTCCAGCATCGATACGCCGCGCTCGCCGCGAATGCCCGCAGCAATGCGGAGCTTCAGTTTTGCACGACCGGTCTTCACGTTCGTTCCCCGCTCACAAATGCCCCTCCGGCAAGCGCCCACAAATTCATTGATTGTGTCCCAGAGCAAGCGCTATGTTCTGGTCTAAATATTCTTGCTTGTAAATCAATCTTGTGGAGGGGGCATGTTCCGGAGCGTTTGGGCAAAACTATCTGCTTTCAAGGCCGGCACAAGGGGAGTTGTACTCTATTTGGTGGCGCTGCTCATAGTGCCCTTCGTGGTGCTAATCGGCGTGGCTGTGGATATGGGCCAGTTGCTGGTCGCCAAGAACCAGCTTAGTTCCGCCATCGATGCCGCCGCGCTCGATATCGGCGCAAATCCTTTGCTTACCCAGGCTCAGGCCCAGACGCAGGCCCAGGCCTACATCAATGCGAATTTCGCCACGCAGTATCCCAACGCCACGCTCACATCGTTTACCGTCACGCTGCCGCAGGCCCAGGCCAGCGGCAGTTGCCTGGCCAACAGCGTCTGTATCACCGCCAGCTTATCGGTGAACACGTCGTTCCTGCAAATTATCAATTATAACACGCTCACTACAACCGTTTCGACGCAGGTTACATCCGCCGCGAACAAGCTCGAAGTCGTGCTCGTGCTCGACAACACCACTTCGATGAACTCGACGTATGGCAGCATGACAGGGATGGCAGGGCTAAGACTCGCTGCCACAACCCTCGTCAATACACTCTTCGCGGCTCCTAACGCCCAGCAATATGTAAAAGTCGCCATCGTGCCGTTCACCACTGCTGTGAACGTAGGCACGCAATACGCGAATGCCTCCTGGATCGACAATACGAACGGCGCGGGTTCGTTGTCTCAGGAGAATATCAACGTCCCTACCGGAACTTCACTTATTACCTATGCCACCAACCTTGCAGCCGCAACGGGTAACTCAGTCTGGAAGTGGGGCGGGTGCGTCCGGCAGCGCACGGAGCCCTACGATCTTCAAGATGTAGCGCCTGCCTCCGGCGACACGCTTTTCACGCCTTTCTTCGCGCCCGACGAACCCGATTGCTGCTCGACCCCTGGCAATACCACTACTTTTTTTAATAATAGCTACCTAGCGGAAGGCCCAGCCCATAGCTACCAAGGCCCCCCCTATAGCGAATACGTTACGGCGACGAAGGCGTGTACCGGGACGGCAAAGTGGCCATATACAGACCCAACCACAGAGAGCAATGTTCAGCTGTGTACCGGCAAATACACCACCAGCACCAAAGCGATGTCGAATACCGGTTCGCCGCAGCCCTACCAAACGACCAACGGTTACCAGGGCCCCAATATGAATTGCACCGTTGCGCAGATCATTCCCCTCACGAACAATCAGAGCGTGCTTCTCAATGAAATCTCTGCCATGACGGGGTCGGGCAACACAGTCATACCGGCAGGCTTGGTGTGGGGCTGGCATGCTATTTCTCCCAATGTTGCTCCCGTCGTTTTCCCTGGCAACGCCTACCAGCCAGTTCCCTATTCCGACACCAGTACCATCAAAGTCATCATCCTCATGACCGACGGCCAGAATGACGTTTGGAAGGGTTCCGTCGGGAGTTACACTTGGAATGGATCCGCCGGGAGCTACAATGGATTTAATGGCTCTGTCTTTAACTCATATGGGTATGGCAATGGCCCGCATCTCAGCACGCCTACTATTCCATCGAGCTTGCAGTCAACTCAAGACCAACCAGACTATGTTCTCGACCAGAAAGAAATAGCGCTCTGCAATTATATAAAAGCTGTTACGGACGCAAATGGGAAGCCGGGCCGCATCCTGCTCTATGCGATCGGGTACGGCGATGTGATCAACAACAGCAGCTTGCAGAATCTGCAGGGATGCGCCACCAGCGCTTCAACCTATTTCTACGAACCCACCGCGGACGAGCTCGTCACCACATTCCAGAATATTGCTGTCGGGCTGAGCCAGCTGCGCATCGCGAGGTAGGACGGCGCCGGGCTCGTAGCCGGGTCGCGGAAGCCTTCGATTTCACTTGGCTGCCCTTCCCGCCGCCGGCTGCGGAGCTGAATAGTCAGTCACGCTATTTCTCTAGCGCCTTTTTCCGCTGGGCATGAGCTGGCCTTAGCTAGAGGCCAATTCGTCCCGCTGTGCGGGTCCCCAGCGCCAAGGCTTTATGTCCAGGAGCGGCGTGCCGTCGAGGCAGTCGAGACCACGGACAAATAATGAACCGTTTTCGATGGCAATCAAAGTTGCGATGGATACCGCGATCGGGTTCGGCCGCAAAGGCGAGCGCAGCGCAAACGTTCCGGTAGGGCCGATGCCGGTCCGGGGCGCCTGCACCAAAAGATCGCGCCGCGCCTTGTCCATCCAATAGAGGACCTGCAGGTCGGAATGAACCTCCAGCCCCTGCAACGCCTGTTGCCAGGGCTCATGGATCTCGATCCGGCATAGGGGCCCGCCGTCGTGCCCCTGCCGCGGGCATTCCTGCAGCGATTGGAACGGTGTGCGGATGCGGCCGATAAAAATAAGCGTGGCGTCCGCGCGGTCTGGAGTGCGGCCAACGATCTCCCCTGGCCTTATCGAAGTCTCATCCATGAACTGCCGTCTCCCTGCCCTCCGCCATGGTCTCTATATGGCGGCCTTAAGGGTCCTTTTCGCAACCGCTTTTTCCCGGGAGGCATGGAGTTAGCCGGGTATATCGGTCCTGCTGCTCCCCTCCATCGAGTTCTCGCTTGAGCCGGTCCAGATCGCGTATGGAAATTGCGGAGGCGTCGAGACGGCGGACGATGCCATCGCGAATTAGCCCGGCGACGACCGTGGAGACGGACTGGCGGGTCGCCCCGATCTGCATAGCGAATTCCTCGGCGCTGGGCGGCTTATCGAGGACTAGCCCCTTGCCGCTCTCGCGGCCATCGCGGCAGGCGGCTTCGCATAATGCCCGGATGACACGGTATTTCACGCCCCGGAACACCATGTCCTCGATCATTTGCGCCGATTTCTGCAGCATCCGGTCGATGGCCGGCATTGCAGAAAGGGCTAGATCGGGATCTTGCCGCGCCAGCTTCCGGAACGCCTTTGCGCTAATGATGACGATCTCGCCGTCCTTCTTGACCTCGAACATCGAGCTTGCGTGCAGCGGAATGGCATCGCCCGCATCGAGCGTGAACAGCGTCAGCTCCTTGCCATCGCAGGACGCGAAGCACCGGACCCGGCCGCTGCGAACCATCAGCAGGCCCTGCGCCGCGGCTTTTTCCTCGTCCGCCCCGTAGATGAGCTGGCCCGCCTTCACGCGCCGCACTTCGAGCTGACGTGCCAAAGGGCCGCTCAAGATCTGGCCAACGATCTGCCGCAGCGGCGGTTCGTCCCCCGTTTCCTGCGAGTTCGCATGCGTGCCGCCGGTGAGAGCCTCCGCTGGCGACCAGCCCGCATGCACGGGGCTCTGCGGACGCATACGTGCGAAAAGAGTTTTGCCTTCTTTCGTCCGCAGGACGCAGTCCTCGGAGGCCGGATTGGTGTTTACGCTGCCCTGCTCAAGGGTGAACAATTCGTCGAAGTTCACCCCCAATAACGGCCGGCCGGCGCCCAAAAGGATAACGCCCTTGCGGTTGGCTCCGGCGATGCGGCCCTCATCGAAAGCGAGCATGCCTTCGTGCGAGCTGCCGATCAGATAAGGGTCGGAGTGGAAGTGCATCTGTTCGTGCCCGCGGAACCGGTCTTCGAACATGCGGTTCTCGATCTGCTCCACGGCGCGGTTCACGAGCGCAAGCGTATGGGTCTGAGGCACCTCCGATGGCTGCGTCAGATCCAATATGCCAACGATCTTGCCGCACGGGTCGAAAAGGGGGGCTGCCGAGCAACTGAGAATGCGGTGCATGTCGAAGAAGTGCTCAGCCCCGGACACCGAGATCGCATGCTGCTCGGCAAGCGCCGCTCCGATGGCATTGGTGCCGGCCGCTCCTTCGCTCCACGCGGCACCTGGGCGCAAGGCCACGCTTGCTGCCTCGCCGGCAAATTTGCCACTGCCGAGAGAGTAGAGAACCACCCCTTGCGGGTCGGTCAGGATGACAATGCCGCCAGTCGCGCCGGCATCGCTAAACAGCTCGTCCAGTTCCCCGCGCGCCGCCCGCACCAGCGTCTCGTTGCGCTCTTGCAGCTCGCGCAATTCCTGGGCCTGCAGAATGCCGATCTCTGGCTTGGCCTCCATGTCGAGGCCCGCCTCCGCGCTCCGCTTCCACGATCGCAGAATGGCGAGGGGAATGTCCGCTCCTGGGACGGAGCCTTCACTTAGGAACCGGCGCCGCGCCGCGATCGCCAACTCCCGAACCCGACGCCTTACCATGGCCGCTCCCGGTTCCCTGCCCAGCTTCGATGGCGGAAGATGCGTTGCCCCCGCCCTGTCCTCGCTTGGATACGCCCGGCACGGCCGGACTTTTTCGGCCAGCCGGTACAATTTCTGCTAAATTATGTCTCTCTCACTACGGACAATACCCAACCATGGTTTGAGCTGGTGTTCCAGGATCGTCCGTTTGCTTAGTCCAAGCCTGCGCAGTCTACAGATTTCCTCGCGGCTCGCCTATTGAATTCGCTTGGCACCCCGCGAAACGACACGCGCCAGGCTCAGCGTTGTTGGTCAAATACTGGTTGCGCCAAGGAGATGCACGGTTGGGCCGTCCCGCTTCCAGTGGATGACGTTTAAGCAGCCGGGAGGCTGAGCGAGCCGGAAAAGATTACGCAGCGGCATGCCAAGGACATGGCAAAGGATTACGCGGTTCACTCCGGCATGCGCGGCGATTGCTATTGTGGTTTCCGCATTTTCCGCTGCGAGGCTCTCCCAAAACTTGAGCACGCGCATCGCAAGGTCCGCAAAACTTTCGCCTCCGGGCGGGCGGAAATTCTCGATGTCGCGCCCGCGCCGCTCATATTCATCGGGCTGGTCCTCGGCGACATCGCGCCGGGATAGCCCCTCCCAGGCTCCCAGATTGATTTCGCGCAGCTCGGGCTTTATGTCGAGCGGGATCGCGCGGCCGTCCGCCAACAGCTCCGCGGTCCGGCGCGAGCGGACGAGATCGCTGCAATAGATGGCATCGGGCGTCATGCGGCCGTTAAGGCGGGTGGCAAGCTCACGGATCTGTGCTTCGCCGTTCGCGCTCATCGGCAGATCGGTGTGGCCAATGAAGCGGTGCGCGGCATCCCCGGGGATCTCGCCGTGGCGGATTAGCAGCACGGCGCGCATGGCGCATCCTCCTGTATGAGCAACCGCCGCTTCCCGCCGTGCCGGAAGACAGTCGCGTCGGCGAACGCGGCCTCGACGCGCAGCGCACCGGTCCGGATCGCTTCGCCGGTGACCGGTGCGGCGGCAAGGCGCGCGTCGGCGGCATCGAGCACGGCCGGGGTGCGCATGTTAACCGGCGTGGCAATCGAGAGCCGCAGCGTTGCAGGCGCACCCTTCTGAACCGTGGCGATGAAATCGGTCACGCCCTCGATTGCAAAAAGCGCCTCGTCGAGGAGCGGCAGCGTCAGCGTTCCGCCTCCGGGCAGCGCCACGCCCGTGCCGGCGCGCCCTGAGACTGCCCCAAGCCGCCGCAGCACCGAACCGCAAGGGCACGGCTCTTCGATCAGGCGGACAAGATCGCCGGTGCGATAGCGCAGCAGCGGCATGCCACGCCTGCGCAGTGTGGAGATGACCAACTCGCCCTGGGCACCGGGCGGCAGCTGTCCGCCCGTTTCCGGATCGGCCACCTCGGCAAAGAGTTCGTTCTCGCGCAAATGGCAGCCAACGTGGTACGCGCAATCGACGGCTCCGCCGTAGCCGGTCTCGGTCATGCCCCAGTGCTCGAAAATTTCCGCACCGCAGGCCGCAGTGATTGCGCGCGCAAGGCTTACTGCCACGTAGCCGGAACTCAAGAGCACTGCACGGACCCGCAGCGGCGTGCCTCCATCGCTCACGGCCAGGCGGGCGGCGGCAAGTAGCGGCACAGGCGGCCCGGCGATGACGTCGGGCTTCTCAGCCCGCAGCCATGCAACGAGTCCGTCCGGGCCGGAGGAGAGAGGCGCCACCAGCGGCGTTGCGCCAAGGCGGCGGAGTGCGGTCGCGAGCCCTTCGCCGATACCGCCGGCGCGGCCGGACGGAAAGGAAATAGCGGCGACATCGCCTGGCCGCGTGAACACGGCCATGCCATGATGGAAAAAATCGATGGTCGCTTCCAGCTCTTCGGCCGTGAAATAAAGCCGTTTCGGCGGTCCGCTCGTGCCGGACGTATCGAGCGTCACGGCGCGTGCGATGGCGCTCTGCGACAACGCCAGAAGCGGCGGATCGTTGCGGACCAGATCGGCCTGCTCTGTGAACGGAAGCCGCGCCAGATCCTCGAACCCGCCAATCCCGACATCCGGCCAATCGCGGCGCGAGCGGTAGAATGGGCTAGCGGCGCGGGCATGTGCGATTGTCTCGCGCAAGCGCGCGAGCTGCCAAGCCTCAAGCGCCGCCCGAGTCAGCGGCTGCGCCAGCCCCATCCGTTCCGCCATCCAGCCGTCCAGGTGCGCCAGCGTCATGCCGAATTCGCTTGAATGCTTGGCAAAGCTGCGGCCAAAGACCCCCTCACCCCAGCCCTCTCCCCAAGGGGAGAGGGGGCAGGCTGCGGCTTCTCATTGAGGTAAGAGGACCATTCCAGCGTCCCTTCTCCCCTCGGGGAGAAGGACAGGATGAGGGGGGACTTTGCCAAGCAATCCGGTCGATTTGGTATAATGTCTTCTCATGGCGGATGGGGGCTTGCGGCCGGTAGAGCGCACGGCCCTCGCAGTCTGTAAGATTATAGGCGCAGAACGGAATAACGCGCCGGTCTGGGGCAACAACGTGGATATGGCATTGGCGTAGGCGTTCGAGGTCGAGCGTCCAGGCATCCTGAAACGCCATGCCCGAAAGACCGAGCGTGCGGGTTCTCCCAGCCAGGAATTCGTCGAAAGCATCGAGCCCGGCCGCCTCCCTGCTGCCGCGGTCCGGGCGCGTCCACTGACCGGCCACGTAGCGGCGTTCGCGAGCAACCTCCAGGCTTGGCCTCGGGGAACCGCAGCACCCTTCACTCCCCTGTTTGGCGGGGACGCCGCAGCAGGAGCGCGGTTCTTCGGCCACTGCCTGCAAGCGGCCGCCGGCGTCGATGACGAAGCGTCCGCTGAACGAGCAATAGGGGTTCTCGGCCGAGCCGGGGTGGAAGTCATCGAGCCGGATCATCCCGCCGCTGTGGGCGATCAGCGCCTCCATGACCTCGGGCAGGGTGATGCGGGATGCGTCATCCGGCGGCGTTACACCAAATCCGCTTGAGTGCTTCGCGAAGTCCCCCCTCATCCTGCCCCTCTCCCCGTTGGGGCGAGGGGACGCCTGAATTATCCTCTTACCGTGGTGAGAGGCCGCAGCCTGCCTCCCTCTCCCCTTGGGGAGAGGGCTGGGGTGAGGGGGTCTTTTGCGGGCGCAATCGTCTGGATTCGCTTTCAGCCAACGCCCGAAGTAGCTCACCGGCTGGAAATGTACGGCGCGGACGGCGGGCATCTCCTGGATCGCGAGATCCACGATGGCGCCGATCTGGCCGGCGTTGACGCCCGGAACGAGAGTGGGCGTCAGCACGACGCCGATCCCCGCCTCTCCGCAATTGCGGATGGCGAGCGTCTTCAGCCGCATGAGTTTCGCGCCGCGCAGGCGTTGATAGACATCGTCCGTGACACCGTCGAACTGGAGAAAAACGCAGTCAAGCCCGGCTTTGGCGAGCGCGTCGAGATATTCGGGCTCGCGCGCAATACGCACGCCGTTGGTGTTCAACTGCACGAACTCGAAACCGCGGGAGCGGACAAGCGCAACGATTTCGGGCAGATCGTCGCGCACCGTGGGTTCGCCGCCCGAAAGCTGGATGTGAACGCGCCCGCCCTGCTCCGCGAGCGTATCGAGCCAGCCGCCGATTTCGGCGAGGCTTGCATCGGCGCCCTGCCGGCCGGCGGAGGCGTAGCACACCGGGCAGGCGAGATCGCAACGGGAAGTAACTTCAAGCAGTACGCAACAGCTTTGCTGCCGGTGATCCGGGCATAAGCCGCAATCGTGCGGGCAGCCGCGTTTCACCTCCGTCGCACAGACCGGCGGCTGGGAAAAGGCTCGCGGGGCTTCCCCCCAGCGCAGATAAGAGTCGAGCCCGCGCCAGACCGGCGTCTTTGTCGTGCCGTGCTCCGGGCAGGTCTTTTTCAAGTAGACCGTCCCGCCTTCGGCACACCGCTCGGCGGGGATCGTGGCAAGGCATACCGGGCACACACTCTCGGTCAGGCCAAGATGCAGACGACGGTCGCAGCAGATCATGGCTAGGCTCCTATTTCCATAAGAGGCGCCGGTGCGGTAGCCAAGTCCAGCGGTCCAATCCGCTGTTCGACCGCACTCAGGATCGCTTGCGCATCGGCGTACCGCCGCTTAGCGCCGGCAAGCGCCTCTGGCTCGCTGGCAAACCGCGCGAAAGCCGGGGCAAAGCGCTCTTCGAGCTTGACCCGCGTCTCTCCCTGAATGAGTTTGTCGGCGAGATAGACGACGGCGCCCTCGTCGATGCGGCCATCGAAATCGATGGTCATGTGCCGGGCAACCACATCCGCCACGCGGGGAAAACCAACTTCGCGCACCAGCGCCCCACCCGCTTTGGCGTGATGCGGCCGTCCCTTGGCGATATCATGTACGAGGGCTGCCGCTTGCACCAAATCTGCATCGAGCGGTTCGCCTGCTTCTTTCAATTGCCGGGCGAGGTGCGTTGCGAGAGCGGCAACCGCGCGGCAGTGGCGCCGGACGGGCTCCGGCGCTGCCGCCGCCTCGAGCATGGCTTCGCATTCCTCGGCATCGGGCGCGTGATGGTGTGGCAGCGCCGCCAGGAGCCGGCGGTAGTCGTCCGGACAGTCCATGTCCTGCAGGCATCCCCGGTCGAAAACCGCAACGCTGACCGCTTCGCGTTCATGCCGCGCGAGGATGGCGCGCAATCCGCCGTCCCCATCGCTCTCAACGATTTCGCCGAAAAGCGCGCGGCCGATGAACGGCGGGTGCCCGCGTTCGCCGCGATAAATGGGGTGTACGATGGGCGCGCCCGCCGTGGCCGCCTTGCGGACCGTGGAGGCACGGATCAGCGGTACGTCCACCGGTAACAGCAGGAAGCCCTCTATCTCAGCCGGCAGGGATGCCACCCCCGCCTGCACGCTCGTGAACATTCCTCCGGCATAGTTTGCGTTGTGTACACTGGTAATATCGGATCGGGTGGAGTGCTTCACGAAGTCCCCCCTCACTCTGTCTCTCTCCCCGAGGGGAGAGAGGACCCCAGAATTCCCGCTGCGGCTAGTGCAGGCGTCCCTTCTCCCCTCGGGGAGAAGGACAGGATGAGGGGGGACTTCGCCGAAGCAATCATCCGGATTTCCAAGCGCCGCCAGTTCCAGCGCCACCAGCTCCGCCTGATGGCCGGTTACCACATGGATATGGCGCACGCCTGCCTCCCGCAGCACCGCCACGACATGGCCAAGAACGGTCCGCCCGCCGAAGGGCAGCAGCGGCTTGAACGCCCCCATGCGCGAGGAGAAGCCCGCAGCCAGCACTATCGCGGCTATGGCGTTGGCAGGCGGCGCCATGGTTTAGTCTTCCTCGAAGCTGGTTTGAGCCGGCAGCGCAATGTCCACTTTGTGCTTGGCGAGGATTTCCTTGGCCTTCAGCCAGCAGTCGAGAATGATGCCGGGGCAGCGCTCCTGCTTCAGGGCCGGGTCGAAATGGATGATATCCTCGCAGTTGATCCCGCCATATTTTTCAGTCATTTCGCTCTCGAACCAGCCCGAGAATTCTTCGAGCATGATGTCGAAGCGCGGTTGCCCCGGCTGGTTTTCATCGCTCCGGCCGCCGTAAAGGCCAAGAAGGCAGCAGCCGCCCGAGAGCGAGCCGCAGTTGAAGCCCTGGCCCATGCCGAGGGCCAAGCCGGCCATGGCGCGCACGAGATCGGGATCGTCGCGTCCCTGCGCCTCAAGCGCCAATTTCACAAGAATCTGGCCGCACGTATGGCCATCGAGCAGCAACTCGGCGATCCGGAAGGATTCGTCGGCCATAATTATCCTCCTATCGGCGGTTTTCCGCCCGGCTTGGTTGCGATCATCAGGTAGTAGCCGGGCATGGCCTTGCGAACGGTCCCGGCATCGAGCCCGCCGGCGCCGCCCCAAAGCGCGTCGAGCGAGCCATATTGGAAAATGAACCGCGCCGCCCAGCTCTTCAGCACGCCAGACCGGTCTCCGAAGCCCTCAATGTGAAAGCCTGTTGCCACCGCGGCGTGAAGCAGTTCCGCCTGCGTCTTCAGCCGCCCTGTGTAATGGTCGCCGCTGGCGCGGGCGTAGACGTCGCTCACCGCGAGCTGCCCGCCACGCCGGAGCACGCGGAACCATTCGCCAAGCGCTTGCTGGTGATCGGGCATAGCCGACAGGCTGCATTCTGAGAGAATGCCGTCGAAACTTCCGCTGGCAAACGGCAGCCGGCAGCCATCGGCGGCGACGAATTTGGGCGCATCCCCGCTTGTGCAAGCGGCTCCCAGCACCAGCAGATCGACGCCGATGGCCGTGATACCGCGCCGGTTCATCAGCCGGATGGACGCCCCCAGTCCGCAGCCGATATCGGCCACCGTGTCGCCCGCGCGGAAGCCCGCGAAATCGAGGAGCGTTTCCGTGAGCGCCAGCCCGCCAGGACGCAGCGGCGCGCCCTCGCCGTCGCGGATGAAACCGCAACCGTAAAGCCCTTCCGTATGTGCCGGCCGCGCGCACATCATACCACATCCATTCGAGCGCTTCCGAAGTCCCCCCTCATCCTGTCCTTCTCCGGGCAAGCACGCCTTGGCGCGCTTGCATCTGTTGCTGCCGCACCCGCAAGCGGGTGCGGACGGGGAGAAGGAATCCCTGAATGATCCGCAGCGAATGTTCGAGGGTCCTCTCTCCCCTTGGGGAGAGAGACAGAGTGAGGGGGACTTCGGAAGCGCTCAACCGTATCCTGGATCATTTGTCCTCCAGCGCCTGCTCGACCTTCAGCATTTTGCCAAGCGCCAGCTCTTCCGAGATATAGACGAACCCGCAGGATGGACAGCGCGGCAGCTCAACCGGGAACCGCTGGCCGAGATAGGTGGCCTCGACCTTGCCCATCTCCAGCGGCACGTTGCAGGCGGCGCAGACAAGGTCCGCGGCATCCTGCGGCGCGGGTGTATTGGCCGGGGCGCTCAAAGCTTCGCCTCCACTTGCATGCGATGGCCATAGGCCCGGTGGACCACGATGCCGGCGGGCGTCACTTCGTATTCGGCCCAGCAAGTGAACTCGCCAACACGGTGCGTCGCGATCAGATGGCCGGTTGCCTTGTTCCTAAGCTTCTTGCCCGTCGCCTCGGCCTGGCCGATGGCGCGCGCCACGTCCTCGACAAGGATCAGCTTGCGCTCCATATCGGCGCGCACAGGTTCGGGCAAGATCAGATCGATTTCTGGCGTAGGCTCGCTCATCTCTTCTCCCCACAAGTCGCGCACCAGCCTCGCCTTGAGCCGGACCCGGTTGTCGCGGCGCCGGGAGAAACCGGGATCGGGCCGCGCGGCTGGATCGGCATCTCCGGGCGCGGGAAAAACGAGGTCCAGCAAATGGACGGAGCGCTTGCCGCGGCGGGCAAAATTGTCCCGGCACATGGCGCAGTAGGTCAGATAATCGTCCGCGCTCTCGCCGATGCGCCGGTCCACGATCTTACCCGTAACCTCGGGATTGGCAAAGGAGGCAAGCCCGCCAAAGCCGCAGCATGTGGTCAGCTCGGTGCCGCTGAGCTCGCGCACCGTGGCGCCAAGCCCGGCCGCTAGGCTGCGCACCGCGCGCTGCACCTCAACTGCATGCCGCCCGGTGCACGGATCGTGGATGGCGAGGGGCCCCGCGATTTGCGGCCTCGCACCATCGGGCCAGCCGGTTTCGGCGATCACGGTCCAAAGCGAGCGAGCCCTCATCTCCGGGTGGAAATCGCCGAGCATCTTGAGGCAGGTGGAGCACGCCGTGACGATCTCCGGACGCCCAAGGCTCTCCCACTTCTCGCGCAACCCCGCTCTCACCTCGTCATGCAGGCTCTGCCTCCCGCTCCAATGCGCGGGCGCGCCGCAGCAGTCGATCATAAGCCCAACGCCACCGGGGATCTTGGCCCTGAGATGCGCGTAGATGCGTTCGACGTGCCAGGGCGATGAGGCCGATAGCTGGCAGCCGGGGAAGAACGCGATGGCGCTGGCCGCGCGGCCCGGCTCGTGCCGCGCGAATGCCGACGCGTCCGAGCGGCTGTGCGCCATGTCGCGCAGGGCGAATTCGTGATGGGAGGCGGGCATATGGCCGGTCTCGACCATCTCCCGGCGCGCTTCGAGGCACACCTCGCCCATGCTGAGATCGTTCGGGCAGATCGCTTCGCAAAGGCCACACAAGGCGCAGCTATCGATCATGCGGTTGGTCTTACGATTCCCCAAGACGATGCTGATGTTGTTGTAGATGTCGCGGACGTAGCGCTTGGGGTACGAGCCGTAGTGCTTGAGATATTCGCACGCCTTGACGCATTCCATGCAGCGGCAGGGGAAGCAGCGCGCGGCTTCGGCCATCGCCTCGGACGGGCTGAAGCCGGCGTCCGGCGCGGCGGGCTCGACGGGCGGGACGGGCGCGTGCGCGGCGGTGTTTACGAACAGGCAGGAGCCAGTCGCTTCATCGGCGCGGATTGCCGTAAGCGAGGCGCCCTGCAAAAGGCGGTCTATCGAGGCCGCGGCGCGCCGGCCGTCATGGGCCGAGCCTATGGGCGAATAGGACGCGCCCGGGCCTCCATGAACGCCGCCGCCGAACACTTTCGGATGGCTGGTGACGCGTGTGGCCGGATCGATTTCGATTTGGCCATCTGGCGTCAACTGAAGGGTGGCGGCGAATTCGGGCGCAGAGCCAGGGCCTAGCGCGAGCACCACAGCGTCGTGTCCGGCGATCAGCGTGTCCAGCCCGCGCGGTCCGTCACCACCTGTGACAGGCTCCCCACAGCGGATCGTAATGCCGAGTTTCGTCAGCGCAGCGATATCTGCCTCAATTGCCGAAGCGGGCAACCCCAAATTTCCGTCATTGCGAGGGGCATCGCCCCGAAGCAATCCAGGGGCAACAGTCGCCGTGCCGGTTTCTGGATCGCCACGGCCGCCAAAGCGGCCTCGCGATGACGCATTGTAATCGCGATAGAGCCGCTCAAGCGGACGCGCGCCCGCTTCGAAAACCGTAACGGCGTTCCCTTTCATGGCAAGGTCGAACGCCGCGGTCAGACCGCTAAGCCCCGCGCCGGCAACAGCAACGCGCTTTGGCTTGCGGCTGGTTTGCGGCGCACGGCGGATGCTGGCGTAGGCGTTCTCGACGCACGCCTTCTCAAGGGCCGCGATGCGGATCGCTCCGCCGGCCTCCGCTCTGCGGCAGGCCGCTTCGCAGGGGTGGTCGCAAATCCGGCCGAGGATGGCGGGAAAAGGGATGACGCGGGCGTATAGGGCGCAGGCGCCGGCGAAATCGCCGGTCTTCGCCTTCGCCAGCATGCCCCGGACGTCGACGCGAAGCGGGCAGGCCATCGTACAGGCCGGCGGCTGCTCTTCGATGCAGCGGGCTTCCCACTCCTTGACGCGCTGGCCGTCCATTTTAGGTGCTCCTGGTCCCCGGAGGCAGTGCTACGTACAACGGTCACGCCCCTCACCCCAGCCCTCTCCCCATGGGAGAGGGAGTTCGGCTGTGCCCGTTGAGATGGCGTTCCCTCTCCCATGGGGAGAGGGACAGGGTGAGGGGAGTGACGCTTGGGTTATGCCTCACCCCTCAGCGATAGTGGGTACAGGGCTGCGCTAAGCGCGCACCCCATTGTGTAGCGAACCGCTCCTAGAACAGAGACAGCGGCCAGCGGCGGTGATGCTCCGCTTTCGCTTCGGCCATGACAGGCTCCTGCGAGGGCGAGCCTTCCCCTGCCGGCGACGGGGTCTGTGCCCGCTTCGCATCGAGTTGCAGCTTGATGACTTCTGCCAGCGCCGGAACGCGGAAAATGCGTACGCCGCAGGCATTGTAGATGGCGTTGAGGATGGCTGGATGGGGTGCCGTCAGCGGCGCCTCGCCAACGCCGGCTGCGCCGAACGGGCCGTCCCCGCGCGGTGTTTCGAGATAGAGGATCTCCATATCATCGGGGATGTCCTTCGGATAGGGGATGCCGCAATCGCGCAAGGTGGTGTGCAGTTCCAGATCGTCGAAGTCTTCGGTCAGGGCAAGGCCGACGCCCTGCGCGAGACCGCCATAGATCTGGCCGTCCACCGTGGCGCGGTTGATAATGGTGCCGACGTCCACCGCGGTGGTGAACTTCACCACCTTGGCCTCGCCGGACTCCATGTCCACCTCGACCTCAGGCATAAACACCTCGTACATATACACCGGGAACGGGTTGCCTTGGCCCGTCTCCGAGCTGCACGCCGAGCAAGCCGCCGCTGCCCATTTGCCATCGTACACGACGGGAATGTTCCCGGCGACCATCTCTGCATAGGTCCGGTACTTGCCGTCCGGCTTCTTCATGGCATTCAGCAGCATCTCCGCCGCGATCCGGGTAGCGTTTCCGGAGAAGACGTTGGAGCGGCTGCCGCCGGCCGGACCGGAGTTCGGCAGGGTCGTGTCGTTCATCACGAGCTTGAACTGCGTGGGCTTGAAGCCTGCCTTGCGCAGCACCTCGTGCGCCATGGTCAGCGTGCCGAGATCGGCGCCCTGGCCGTGGTCTTCCCAGGCGTTGTAGACGGTAACGCCTTCCGGTGTCAGCTCGACGCGCGCTTCGGAGCTGTCCGGGCCGTCCAGGCCGCAGCCATAGATGCCAAGCGAGATGCCTACGCCGCGCTTTTTCTCAGGCGTGGAGAGTTGGGCGCAACGCTTCTTGGCCTCCAGATATTTCGGCCGCATCAGGTCGAAGAGCTTGCTGAGAACAAGCACGTCGGGCTTCTGTCCGGTGGGCGTGGTCGAGTGTTCGTTGTAGAGGTTCTTGTAACGGAACTCGAACGGGTCCTCGCCCATCTTTTCGGCCAGCATGTCAATGGCGATTTCCGACGCCAGGAACGATTGCGGAGAGCCATAGGCCCGGAACGCCGATCCCCAGGCGTGGTTCGTGGCAACGGTCCGGCCGTGGCCCCGGATGTTCTCCAGGTGGTAGCCCGCGCCGATGAACTGCGCCTGACGGACTGTCAGCAGATCGCCAAACTCCGAATACGGCCCGTGATCGATCCACCAGTCGGTTTCCATCGCGGTAAGCTTGCCCTTCTCGTCGCAAGCAAGCTTGATGTTGACGTTACCGGGCGAGCGTTTGCCGGTGTAGGTGATGTTCTGGAACTGGTTATAGACCAGAGACACCGGTCTGCCCGTGGCGAGGGCCGCCACGCCGAGCAGCGCTTCCATGGTTGGCGAGAACTTGTAGCCGAACGTACCGCCCGCCGCGTTCTGGATCAGCCGCAGCTTCCCGGGCTCAACGCCGAGGCCGGGGCAGATCATGGCGTGATGCAGATGCACGCCGATGCTCTTCGACTGGATGGTGAGCACGCCATCGTCGTCGATGTAGGCAAGCCCGCAATCCGGCTCCAGATGCAGATGCGGCTGGCGGCTGCAGTAGGTTGTGATGTCCACCACCGCCTTGGCGCCGTCGATGAGCGGCTTGGTATCGTCGCCCTTCACCACGCCTTGTTCATAGTAGGCATTCGGCGTGCCGGGATGGATTTCCATCGCATCGGGGGCCAGCGCCGCGAAGCCCGACATGTAGGCCGGCAGCACTTCCAGCTCGACCTTGACCTTCCCGGCCGCCGCGCGGGCATGCTCCACGGTGTCGGCGGCCACGATGGCAATGGCATCGCCGAACTGGAACACCTTATCCTTGCAGAGGATCGGCCGGTCCCAGCCATCCCCCTTGTTGGTCGGGAAGGTGATAAGGCCGGTAATGGCGTTCTTGCCCTTCACATCCCGCCAGGTGATGACCTGTACGACGCCGGGCATCTGCTCGGCTTCGGCCCCGTCGATGCTCTTGATGAGAGCATGGGAGACCTTCGCCTGCACGAGCGCCAGGCGCAACGTATTCTTCGGCATCTGCAACGCAATGTCGGCGCCGAAGTCCCAGGTGCCGGTAACCTTGGCTAGGGCCGACGGGCGCTGATACTTCGTGCCGAGAATCGAGCCGTCCGCCTTCGGCTTGGCCAGCACCTGCTCAGCGGTCTTCTCGCCGCGCATCATCGCCGCCGCGTCCATCACGGCGTCGGTCAGCGGCTTGTAGCCGGTGCAGCGGCAGAGGTTGCGGTTGCGGTTGAACCAGCCGCGGACCTGCTCGCGCGTTGGCGACTTGTTGGTGTCGAGCAGCGTCTTTGCCGACATGATGAAACCCGGCGTGCAGACGCCGCACTGGGCGCCGCCATGCGCCATCCAGGCGATTTGCAGCGGATGCAGGTTCTCGGCCGTGCCGATGCCTTCGATGGTGGTGACCTTGGCGTTGGGCGCCAGCTTCTCCATTGTCTGCTGGCACGAGCGGTTCGGCTTGCCATCGACGAGCACGGTGCACGAGCCGCACTGGCCGTCCTCGCAGCATACTTTGCAGCCTGTGAGCATCATCTGCTCGCGCAATACGTCCGCGAGCGTCGCGGTTTTCTCAGCGACGACCCAACGGTCCACGCCGTTTACGTTCAGGGCTATTCGCTTCATTTCTCTCTCTCCTCCAAATTGCGCGGTTATAAAATCGCGCTGTTCCATGCACTTGGCCTGCTACGCTGCAACGCTACGGTTCTCCGTATTCTCCTGCTTCTTTTCCTGCTGGATGCGCCGCACCTTTGCCACTTCAAGCATGTTGCGCATGAGCGGGCGGGCCGCCGCCGCATTACGGATGCAGGCAACCATCTCCGCGGCGACGGCTATGGCGATTTCCTCAGGCGTCGTGGCGCCGATATCCAAGCCGACGGGCGCGTGAACCCGCTCGAATTGCTCTGGTGCGACGCCTTGGGCCTCAAGCTCTTTAAAGACGGTGATGACCTTCCGTTTCGATCCGATCATCCCGATGTAGCTGGCGGGCTTATCGACCGCCCATCGCAATATGAACCCGTCGATCTCGTGGCAGCGGGTGGCGATGAAGATCAGCGAATGACTGTTTGGCCGGAGCCGCGTCATCGCGAGCCCAAAGTCTTCCGCATGCACTTTTTGCGCATCCGGGAAACGCTCCTTGGTGGCGAATTCGGGCCGGTCGTCGATCACTTCGACCTCAAGACCGGCAAGGCGGGCCGCGCGCGCCGTCAGGACACCCACGTGGCCAGCCCCGAACACATAAAGCACCGGTGCCGGCAGGATGGGTTCGATGAACACCTCCAGGCTGCCGCCGCACACCATGCCGGTGTCTAGGGTTGGATTTCCGTGCAGATTGAAGGAGGCCATCTTGGGCTTGCCAGAGGCGATGACTTCCTTCGCTTCCTCAATCACCTCCGCTTCCGGAACGCCTCCGCCGATGGTGCCAACGATGCTTCCATCTTCACGCACAAGCATCTTGGCGGTCGCGTAGGAGGGGATCGACCCCACGGCGTTGACGATAGTCGCTAGAGCGCAGCCGCGCCCTTCGCTCCTTTCGCGTACAAGTTCTTCGTAGACATCCATGACTCGAAACTCCTCCCGCGCGGGCCGGGCCGCATCAGGCCCGGCCGCGGCCACGCCCCCCTTAGGACTCCAGCTTCACGCAGCTGCCCGACTGGCAGACTTCGACGCATTGCGGGGTGTCGAAGCTGCCCACGCAGTCCTTGCATTTCTTGGGATCGATCTTGAAAATCTTGCCCTTGTGCGTGATCGCCTTGTTCGGGCATTCACCCTCGCACGCGCCGCAGGACGTGCAGGTTTCCATGTTGATTGTGTGGGCCATGGTCCATCTCCTTTCAGGTTTCTGCTGCAGGCCGTGTTGAGCGGGCCTGCTTCAAGGTTTCAGCGTTCCGTGCAGGAAACGCAGGGATCGATGCTGTTCACGATGATGGCGATGTCGGCGATCTTGGCGCCCCGGAACATGTATCGAAGGGCGTCCCAGTTCATGAAACTCGGCACGCGCCAGCGCACGCGTTCGGGCTCGTCGGCGCCGCTGGTCTTGAGGAAGTAGATCAGCTCGCCGCGCGGGGCCTCGCATTTGGCAACCGCCCGCCCTTCCGGGATGTCCGGGCGGTCGTGCAGATGCGTGGGGCCGTCCGGCAAGACGCGCAAGCAATCGCGGATAAGCTGGATGGCTTGGCCCACCTCCATTAGCCGGATCATCGCCCGCGACCACACATCGCCATCGGGCAGCGTGGGCACGGGCACGCATAAGCGGTCATAGGCCGCGTAAGGTGCCGCTACGCGCACATCGTATTGGACGCCCGATGTGCGGGCGACCGGCCCGACCACGCCGCAAGCTAGCGCGTCGTCATGTGTCAGCACGCCCACGCCTTTCGTGCGGCGCAGGATCGTGCCATTGCTGCGGTAGGTTTTGGCGAGCGTGGC
>JBKQNN010000037.1:0-10834 GCA_052145975.1 Rhodomicrobium sp.
GTTGACGTGAAGCCAGCCGGAGAGCCGGATGCTGGAAATCGGCACGTCCGGTTCGATGAGCGGAGAGAGGAAACGGGGCGTAGCCGTATGGCCCAAGCTACCGCGCCTCTCTTCGACTCTACCTATGGTAGGATGCTACGGAATTGCTATGCCGCGACGCCTTGATCCGAGCTTTGCGATCACCCCGATAGAGACCTTTGAGGAACTCGTCGCCGCTTCAGAAGCGGACAGCCGGGCGACCTCGGCGGCGGCAAGGCTGGCTGCTTCCTCCGCAGCTGCCTGGACCGCTTGCGTCATGGGGGCGCCGGCATCGAAGCAGGAGCCCTCGATCGCATAGATGACAATGGTTGGCGGCGCGCAGTCAAGCGCGCGGGCGAGTTCAATTGCATCGGCGAGCCCAAAGCCGTGGGTGGAAGCGGCCAAAAGCTCGCGTGGCAGCTCCGCGCTTGCCAAATCGATCCGGTGAATGCGTCCAGGTGAGCCCGCCGGGGCCGCGCCATCCACGCAGACCAGCGCGCTGCAGCCGGCGAAGTCGTCGATGAGAGAAAGCATGTCGCTGCGCCGCAGGATGAGCGAGGCATGTGCTGGGAGCAGCTTTTTGAGCGTTTCCGCTACAAGAGCCCCGATCCCATCGTCCGCGCGATCCGGATTGCCGATGCAGGCCACGAGAACTTTGCGCGCTGCCGCGGGCTCCGTCATAAACGCCGGATCGAGAGCTTCAGGAAGTGGGTCGAGCAGGAAATGCACGGATCGTAGTTACGGATGGTTTGCTCGCACCGATGGCGGATTTCGTCGTCGGGCCGGTCCGCAATGGTGTTCGCCACAGCCGCAAGATCGCTTTCGATGCTCGGTTGGTTCTGCGATGTGGGCGGGACGATGCGGGCGCAGCGGATCGTGCCATCGGCCTCGAACTCGTAGCGATGCCAGCAGATGCCGCGCGGCGCCTCCGTGCAGCCGAAGCCTGTGCCCTCGCGAGGCTCCAGCGCAACCGCGGCAGCCGCGGGCGGCTCGTACTCCGCGATGATCCGCAGAGCCTCCTCGCAGGCATATACAATCTCGACGGCGCGCACCACGATGCTCTTGAACGGGTTCCTGCAAACCTCGCCGAGGCCGGCTTCGCGGGCAAGCCCCAGGATGTGCGAAGGCAGCCGGTCAGAGTTCAGGGCATAGCGCGCGAGCGGCCCCACGTGATAGGCACCGCGCCGCTTTACCATCGAATGCAGCGCCGTCGAATGCGCAACATGCCGCTCTTCGAACTCGGTCTCGTAATCCGCGATGGCGATATCGATGCCGCGGCTTGAGACGAGGCGGCCCTCGTTCAACGGGTATTCGTGCGGATGGCGCAGCGCGACGAACTCGTAATCCTGCTCGAAATCCGGGAAGGGCAGCTCAGCCGTCCATTGCACGAGGCCCACCGCAATGTCCCTGGCGCGTTTCAGCGTTTCAGCCATGGGCACGAATTCGGCGCGCGTGGGCACGCGGTGGAAGCCGCCGGGCTTGACGCTTACGGGATGGATTTCGCGCCCGCCCAGCACGCGCATCAGCTCGTTGCCGGCCTTTTTCAGCGCAAGCGCGTTGCGGACGAGATCGCCGTGATCGCGCGCCATCTGGATCGCGTCGGGCAGCCCGAGAAAATCCGGCGCGTGCAGCATCGCGACGTGGAGCGTATGGCTCGATATCCACTCGCCGCAATAGATGAGCCGCCGGAGTGCCCGGAGCTGGCCGCCCACGCTGGCGCCGAACGCGCCCTCGATGGCGTGAACCGCGCCCATCTGATAGGCGATAGGGCAAATGCCGCAGATGCGCGCCACGATGTCGGGCACCTCGGTGTAGCTCCTGCCGCGCAGGAAGGCTTCGAAAAAGCGCGGCGGCTCGAAAATCCTGAGCTGTGCCGAAGTCACGCGGCCGTCCGCGATTTCGAGGTCCAGCGCGCCTTCGCCCTCAACCCGGGTAAGATAATCGACCTTGATCGTCTTAGATGCCATGGGCTTCGCTTTCTTTGCGGAAGGCTTCTGCGGCAGCATTGAAGGTACGGAAAGACCGGGAGATTTCCTTTGGGCTGGCGCCGAGCAATTCCCATTCGCGGGCAAGCGCGGCCGTGTTCGGCGTCTCCATCGGGCCGAAGCAGCCATAGCAGCCGCGCCGGAACGAGGGACAGATCGCGCCGCATCCCGCATGCGTGACCGGCCCGAGGCAGGGCGTGCCTTGGACCATCACGCATACGGTGCCGCGCCGTTTGCATTCGATGCAGACGCTGTGCGCCGCAATCGCAGGCTTGCGCCCAGCCAGAAATGCAGTGAGCACCTCTGTGAGCTGGCCTTTGTCGATGGGGCAGCCACGCAGCTCGAAATCGACGGAGATATGGGCCGAGATAGGCGTCGAAATGGCGAGCGTTTTGATATAGTCCGGTCTCGCGTAGACGGCGGACACGAACTCGTTCACATCGGCGAAATTGCGCAGCGCCTGGATGCCGCCCGCCGTCGCGCACGCGCCGATGGCGACAAGAAATTTCGATTGCTTGCGCACATCGAGGATGCGCTCCGCATCGTGCTCAGTCGTAATCGAGCCTTCGACCAGCGAAAGATCGTAGGGCCCGCCGGAGACGGCGCTCGATGCTTCAGGGAAGTTCGCGATTTCGACCGCGCCTGCGACCGCCAGCAGCTCGTCCTCGCAATCGAGCAAGGAAAGCTGGCATCCGTCGCAGGAAGCGAACTTCCAGACCGCAAGCCTGGGGCGCGGGCGTTCCGTCATGTCAAATCTCCCGGATCGCGAAGATGCGCGCGACCTTGCTGTAAGGCATCACCGGCCCATCCTTGCAGACGAATTCGGGGCCGAACTGGCAATGGCCGCACAGGCCGATGGCGCACTTCATGTTGCGCTCCATGGAAAGGTAAATCCGCTTTTCGCTAACCCCGGCGCCACGGAGCGCGCTCATTGTATATCGCATCATCACCTCGGGTCCGCAGACCATAGCGACGGCGTTGTGCGCTTCGAAAGCGGTACGCGGGATCAAGGCTGGCACCACGCCTACATTGCCGTGCCAGCTTGCGTCCGCGTGATCGACCGTTACCGTGACATCCACATCGAGCCGCTGGCGCCACTCCTCCAGCTCATGGCGGTAAAGCATGTCGCTGGGATTGCGGCAGCCGAAGAGGATGGAGACGCGGCCATAGCGGCTCCGGTTGGCGAGGATGTGATAGATCGCGGGACGCAGCGGCGCCAGGCCAAGGCCCCCGGCTACAAGCACAACGTCGCGGCCTTCCGCCCCTTCGACGGGCCAGCCGGTTCCGAACGGGCCGCGCAAGCCCGCAACCGCGCCCGCTTCGAGCGCGGTTAGCGCTTTGCTGGCTGCGCCAACGTTGCGCACCGTATGGACGAACGTGCCCTCATCCGCCGGGTCGCCGCTAATGCTGATCGCGGCCTCTCCCACGCCGAACGCGTACAGCATGTTGAATTGCCCGGGCTCGAAGGCCGGCCGTTTCCCGGACAGTGGTACTAGCTCAAGCGTCACCGTATCGTGAAGCTCGCGCGTGACCCGGACGGCCCGGTAAAGCTCCGGCACGAACGGATCGGGAAGCGGCGCCAAATTCACGTCAGCCTCTCCCATAGACGTCGACAATCTGCAGCCTCGTGTGGTCGAGCCGCTTCACGAGGACGGAGAGAACGCTCCTCATCATCTCGTAGCCTAGATGATGGTCGGCGTCGCATTTGCCGCGAAGGCATTTGGCGTCCATGCCGATTGCCCGCGTAAGGGTTTGGGCGCGCGCGTCGAACATCCAGCGGTAGGGCGGCACGAGCCATGAAGAGCCGGCGACCTCGCCATCGCCCAACGTTTCGAAAACGATCGGCGCCTTGCCTGGCGCAGCGATCTCAAGCGCAACCTTGCCTTGCCGGATCAGAAAAAACTCGTCCGCGGGATCGCCCTCGCGGAATAGGTATTCGCCCGCGGCAAAACGGTGGTTGCGCGCACACCCGGCCAAAAGCTGAATGTGCGCCGGATCGAAGGCAGCAAAGAACGGGTGCTCCTTCACTATTCGGTCAAGCCCCTCCATTGCGCTCCTCCTTTGGGCTCTGGGCCGCCCGGATGGCGGCAGCCTCTTCGGTAATGTCGATGCCTACGGGGCACCAGGTGATACAGCGGCCGCAGCCGACGCAGCCGAGGGTGCCGAATTGATCGATCCAATTAGCGAGCTTGTGGGTCATCCACTGCCGGTAGCGCGAACTGCCGGAGTTGCGGACGCTGCCGCCGTGAACGTAGGAAAAGTCCAAGGTAAAGCAGGAGTCCCACTTCTTCACCCGTTCGGCGCTGGCACCATCGAGGCTGCTCCGGTCCTCAACCGTCACGCAAAAGCAGGTGGGGCAGACCATGGTGCAATTGCCGCAAGCAAGGCAGCGCGCCGCAGTCTCCTCCCAGCGGGGATGGTTCGGATTGGCCTGAAGGATCTTCTTGAGACCATCGGTATCGAGGCTACGGCCCATCTGTCTTGCGGTGTTCGCGACAATCGCTTCAGCAGCCGCAAGGTGCGCTGCCGTAGCAGGCTCGTGCGGCAGTTCCGCGAGCAGGGCGGCTCCGGCCTCGCTGCCGGCCTCTGCTAGAAACTGATGATGCTTGCCGTCCAACAGCTCGGTGAGGTTCAAATCGAACCCGGCTTTGGCCTTGGGGCCTGAGTTCATGGAAACGCAGAAGCAGTTCCCCCCCGCGTGGCTGCAATTTAAAGCAACGATGAACACATCCGCCCGGCGCGCAGCGTAGGCTGCATCGCGGTAGGGCCCATCGCAGAGTACGCGATCCTGGACCGCAATTGCGTCGAGTTCGCAGGACCGCGCGCCAAGGAAAGCGAGCTTCGGAGCGGGCTCCTGGGAGGCCGCAATGGTGAAGCCGTCGCCGGTCTTATGCGCTGTCCAGAGCGTTTCGACGGGCGGATGCAGGAAGCGCTTCCAGGATTGCGGCCCAACCGCAAAACCGAATAGGGCACCGTCCTCGCGCGGCTCCAGCTGGTAGCGTCCAGGCTCCTGCCGGTCCCTCCAACCTGCGGGCAGGTCCCCGGCACTTGCGATTTCGCCATAGTCGATCGCGCCGTCGCGCACGGTTGGCCCAAGTACGCGATAGGCGCGCGCCGAGAGAGCGACAATGAGCGCCTCGATAGCGCTGACGGGGATTACGGCTTTCGCACCCTTGCCCAAAGCATGCTGCATTATCTCAACTCCGTCCGGCAGGGCGGCGCGTCCGGTCTATCGCCAATAATGCCGGGGCCGTGAGCCCACTCTGCCGACTCGTAGCGCGCACGAAGCGTGACCGTACCGGATAGCGCGTCACCAGACATCGTTCACTCCTTTAGCGGGGCGCGCCTGGGTCGCTGTAGACCTTCGGCAAGCCGTTGGAACTACGAATATCAAAGTCTTCACCTTCGCTTTAACTAGCATTGATATTTATCAACATCTTTTTCCAAATAGTATCAATCGTTCCTCCGATCCGGAATTAGTGGGCAAACGTAGCAATAATGGAGGCGATATTGCCTCGAATGGCATACCTTTATCCTATGCAAAAGGCAAGTTTCGACAATCACAAGACGCGCCTAGCGCGTTTTGCCCTGTAGAATCGTAATCGCCTTCACAACATTTCGCGAGGCTATGGCGAATTCACTGTCGCCACCGAGCGCCACGTCTGCCAGAACCTCCTGGCCTGTATTTGCTTGCTCGGCAACCTTAGCTGCGGCACGGTGAAACCGCGGGTGCTCTGCAATCAAGGTTTGGTATTCCGGCAGGGAGGAGAGCTTTTTGGCTTCGCCGTACAGCCATTGACCGAGCGCACAGCGGTTATCGGCACCGATCTCGCCGGGCCGGAGCGTGCCGTCAGGCTTTTTGAGATAAACGGCCAATTTTATCTTCCAGGCCGCATGAGCCTGGATGGCCTCGTCAAAATTCACTCTTGCATCTCCAGTCCACGTTCCGATAGGTGAAACTCTAGCGATGCAATCTTGTGCGGGCCTTTCTAAGTGCCGCGCGCACGATCCGGGCTTGCGGCCGGGATCGTGCGCGGGATGGATGCCTCGAAAAATCGTACTCACACCCCCGCCATGGGAATGAGTTTCCTGGCGGAGCCTAGTTTCCGTAGCCGCGGTAGGGATAGCCGGGGCGGGGATAGCCTTCCTCGCCACTCGCAGGATAGCCTTCCTGGCTGTAGCGGCGATAAGCGGCGGCGAAGCGGTCGACACTGTAAACGGGGCCGTTGTCGCCATAGTTAAGCAGGGCGTGGCTCACGATCTCGCCCCGGCCGTTGAACCGGAGCAGCACATGCCCTTGCACGAAATCCCGGTCGATCTTGACGAGGATCGCGGAATTGTCCTGCTCGCGGTCCTTGGGATATTTGGCGAAGTAGAAATGGCCTCTATATTCGCCGAAAACGCACGGCTCGCCGTTGCGAAGACCGAAGACGGTGACCCGGACGCGATGGCCGTAATCGGGCCGGATCTCGATGCGCACAACGATGTTCCGCTGCACCTCCACGTTGTTCCACGTCCCGTAAAAGTCGGTTGGCTCGCCATAGAGCGGATTGCGTGGCTGCGCTTGGACGGTAGCGCCGCTCAGCAAAAGAAACACGAAAACTGCGAAGACTCTCATACTGCCCTCTACTCTTAACGGATTTTACCCAGGGGGCAGTATCGGGGCCAATCTGTAAATTTTTAGTATAGTTCGCGGTTTCTGCCGGCTTATGCCTTAGGAAAGGCTAATAAGGCTTTACCAAACGTTCCAGGTAGTCGAGCTCCATGGGGGGGCGCGCGGGCTCGCCGAGCCTCTTCCTAATCTCGTCGAGGATTGTCCGCGCGCGCTGCACGTCAAAGTCATTAGGAAGTGCAGTCTCGCCGGAGTCGCCCATTTCGCTGTCCGGCTGAGTGCGGCCGAAAGGATCGCGATTACCCTGATTGAAACCGTTGCCCTGGCCTGGGGCGCCTGCCATTTGCTGAGCCATGGAACGGGTCCCCTGACGCATGGACTCGAGCGCGCGGCCTTCCTGATCGCCAGCCTCGCCGAGGTCGTTTTGATCGAGCGCGCTCGCTGCCTCGCCCATGGCAGCTTCCGCTTCCTTGAGTTTCTGCCGGACCGCATCGCCCTCTCCAGCCTTCATGGCCTGGAGCAACTCTTGAAGCTGCTTGCGCACATCCTCTTGACGCTTTTTGAGGCCGGCCGCGAACTTGGTGTCTCCGCTGCCTTCCTGCTGCTGGCCCGGCGTGCCGTCTTGCCCGCCATCGCCGCCTTGCTGGGCACGGAAGGTCTTGTCGAGAAGCTGCTGCTGCTGGCGCATGATGGCGGTGAGGCGGTCGAGCTGCTTAAGCTTTTCGGCGTTTTCGCGCTCCGAGGCACCGCGTTCCTGCGAGTTCGCCTGCACCGACTCTAGTATGTCCCGCAGTTCGTTCAGCATTTGCGCGGCCGCTTCGGGCGAACCTGTCCTGGCAAGATTCTCAATCTTCTGCAGCATTCTTGCCAGATCCTGCGGCGAAATCACCTTTGCGTCCGGCGAAAGGGCGGCCTGGTTACCTTTGCCAGGGCTCCGCTGCTGCATTAACGCTTCCAGATAGCGGTTCAGCGCCTGGCGCAACTCGGCCATGAGCTTTTGAATTTCTTCCTGGGACGCGCCGCGTTCGAGGGCATCCTTCAATCTTTCCTGCGCCGCGCGCAGCTCGCGTTCGGCGGCCGAAAGATTGCCGTCCTCGATGCGTATAGCCGCATCCCACAGCTGATCGGCAACGGCTTCGACGTCCTCGCCGGAAAGCCGCCCCCTTAGCCGCCAATAAGCCGAGCGCAGGTTCAAATAGATCTCGGCGGTGATGCCTTCGTCCGCGCCGTTTAGCGCGAGCGCGTTAAGGCTGCCGGCGATCCGGAACCTCTCGCTTGGGTCCTCTACGAGCGACCGCCTTTGGGCGGCGATCGCTTTCGCGAGCGGCTTCAGGAATTTGCGCTCGGGCAGGATCACGCCGCGGGGCGCGCTGAGGCCTTCATGGCCGGCTTCATCCCTGGCAACGAGCGTGACTACCACCGGAAGTCCGGCCCAGGGATGCGCGGTAAGGTCTCGATAGGTTTTGGCCTCCGCGGATTTTACCGGCGGCCTTGGCAGCGATAGCGGAAAGATGGGCGGCTGCCCGATCTGGGGTGCCGGCTGTGCCGCTCCGCCAGCGCCCGGCGCCCGCGTGGGAACGCGCTCGATGCGCGCTTCGGCGGAGACGGCGCCGTAATCGTCTTCGACCCTATATTTGAACAGCATTACGCCGCGCGGCGACAGCTCCACCGGTCCCGTGAAGGCAATTTTCGGGGGCAGGTCGGGGATAGCGTTCAGCATCCAGGTGCGGCTCGCGCCGAAGCTGCGGTGGATCGATAACGTCGCGGACTTCTCGATCTTTCGCGTGTATTCGGCGTAAGTGCCGCCCGCCTGGCTGGCCGGCTCCAGGGCTTGCGTGCTGCCGCCTTCCTGAACGGCGACGCTGTAGCCGGCGGCGTCCGGGCCGTTGATTTTCACCGTAAGCTGCGAGCCCGCCGGCACCGCAATGGCCTCATGACCCTTGGACGCCGCATCCGGCAGCACGAACGGCTCTTTCCTGGTGTAGGGAGGCGGCGAGATCCAGGCATCGATGCGAAATCCCGAGCCCGCCGGCACTTCCGGCACGGTGAAGGCAGCGCGCAGGCGGGCGCCTAGGTCGCCCCATGCCCAGCTGCCGGCAACAACGAGCATCAGCAGCAATGCTGCCCGGAGTGCGAAAGGATCGTACTTGTCGATGCGCGCGTGCGGAGCGCCGGCCGTCAGGTGCTTCAGCGCGTGGGCGGCGCGCGCGCGGTGCGCCTGCCAAAGGGCCTGCGTTTCTGGAGTGGGGTTCTCCTGCAACAGCGTGTCGTTGAATGCGGTGAGCGGCCTGTGTTCGAGCGCGGAGGCCTTTTCAAGCCGGGCGAAGGACGCCTCGCGCGCCGGACGCCGCCATAGCAGCAGGGGCAGGAAAGAAAGGGCGAAGGCCGCCCCGAATGCCCAGAGCAAACCCAGATGGACGCGCGGCGGCAGCAGCGGCCAGACTTCGAAAACGGACAGGAGGACGAAAACCCCAGCAACGGCGGCGGGCAGCCAGGCGCGCGGCCAAAGCCTTTCGAACAGCAGCGTCAGGCTGGCCGCGCGGACCTTGCGCTCAAGCAAGCGTTCCTCAGGGGAGGAGGCCGGTTTGGCGGCGGCTGCAGTGCCTTCGGAGTCACTTTTTATCATGTTCATTTACGCACGTTACCATAGGACATGGCGTCCCCAAACCTCCTTGCGCCCAGTAACGGGGGTGAGGATGCGTTTTCCCCAAACGCCCGGCTAAGCAGCCATTCCTTGGCTGGCCAACGAATGCCTGCTTAGGTTCCTTTGTTTCCGCAGAGTTTTATCGCAAAACCGGGAAGGCCACTTTTGCGAACTCTGCTGTTAGTCGCCGTAGATTACGGGCGGCGGCTTGCGGTATCCGGCCAGGTACGACAGGGTGCCAAATACGCCCAAAACAAGCGAAACCGGCATCCTGAACAGAGGTCCAACAACGCCGTTCCAAATCCAGGCCGGGCCGTGGGCCAGGAAAAACCGCTCCAAGTCCGCGCCGGCATCGGGGAGGTAGGTTTTCAGATGCGTGGAAATCGATGCGAGAAGCAAGCCCTGGCCGGGCGTAGCCAGGTTGTGCGCCCCGTCGTAGGCCAGGGCGATGAACGCTAGGAACAGAAGCGATTTGCCCAAAATTCGAAGAAAAACCATGATCCTTCCTTGTCCGGCCCGGTATTCATAGCGGCACGGGGCCCGCGGCGCAAGGTTTGCTGGGCGCAAGCGCCGCGGCACAAAGGCTTGCCCGCGCTAAACCGTTGACTGGCGTCAAACATGCGGGGATTATGGCGCGTCGGCCGCCCGCAAGATATTGGAACGGTTGCAGACAGGCTCCGCCGATTCGGCGGGTGCCGTCTTGAAAAACCTCGGCCCCTTTACGCTTTTCCGGAGGTTGGATTTGGCAGCGTCAAGCATCCCATCGGCTGAGGCATTGCAAGGCTTGCGCGTGCTCGTGGTCGAAGACGAAACGCTCGTCGCCATGCTGGTCGAGGAGTATCTCGCCAGCTTCGGCTGCGTCGTCGCCTTCTCGGCCCAGCGTGTTGCGAAGGGCCTTCAGGTCTTGACGAACCTTGAGGTAGACGCGGCGGTGCTTGACGTGAATGTCGCGGGCGAAAGTGTATCTTCCATCGCGGAGGTTCTCGAGCGGCGGGACATCCCATTCATTTTCGCAAGCGGATATGGGGCCAAAGGGGTGGAGGAGCGCTGGGCGGGCAGGCCCACGCTGCAAAAGCCGTTTTCGGCAAAGGAGCTGCACGCTGCATTGCTCGCTTGCGTTCAGGGCGCCTGATACAAGCCGCCATATGTTTTTAGCGGTTTGTTAGCCATGCCCGGCAGGTTGGGCCTGGCAAATCCCGCGGTTTCCGGCGGCTGAGCGCAGCGCCGCGCGTTTACCTTTCGGGGCAAGCCACGCCCGCCGCGAGTTGCACCGGCCCGCGTTGCCCAGCCCGCCCTCAGTTCCGCAAATAACGCCATGGCAAGCCTCCTGACTGCGCCCGCGTTTTCCCACGGCGCAATGGTGCCCCATAGCTCCTTACCGATGCGCTAATGCCCCGCATAGCAACCGCTTTCCCAGCCGCACGAGGCTTTCCGCCACCACGGATCGCAGGACCGCAGCGTCGTCCCCGCGAAGGCGGGGACCCACGCTAAGGTCTTGTTCTTGCGGCAGAAATGGATTCCCGCCTTCGCGGGAATGACGCTGCGGAGTATGCACCCAGCGCCCGCGATTTCCTT
>JBKQNN010000038.1:0-6682 GCA_052145975.1 Rhodomicrobium sp.
AGTGTGCAGCCGGCTAAACTACAATAGCTTGCTTGACCGCTTTGGTAACCGATGGGAGGAGGACGCCGGCCGCAGGGACCAAGCCTTGCCAAGAGCGTGGCTCGTTGCCCGCACCCCGGCGCGAGGCCTTGAGGTTTGAGCCGGAGTTGGAAGTTCTGGCCTTGGTTCTGCCGTGGGATGAGCTTGGGCAGCCGCCCAATCGGCATCAGCCCTTTCGTAAGCCTCAATTAGAATCGTGAGGGACTCCATGGCGCCCACTACTAAGCGAGCCTCCTCAGGGGTAAGCTTATCGACGAAAGCCAAGACTTCAGGGGGCAGAACGCCGGGGAGGCTTGCAAGAGCTTGCTTCGTTTCGCTAGGTTTGGATGTACTCTTAGTCATGAGGTCTTTGTATTTGTTCATAGTTACGGAAGAGGGGCCAAGCATGCAGAAGAACGCCACGCATACTTAGAGAAATGGAGAACGCGGCAGTTGTGTTGACGGAAGACGCGGTTGACCGGCAGCATCGCCCTTCTCACCGGTGCCAGCTGGCGCACCGGCAATCGATACGCCGGCCGGGCAAGACTGCGGGGCGTACTAGTACGCCCCGCGGGAAATCCTGACCCATATGCGGCTGGCGCAGACAGGATTTCCCGCGGATCAGGCGTACTAGGCTGTGTGGACGGATTGTCGCATGATGCAAGATAGTGGATTCCAAAATCAGTTTTTCAGTGATTCATAGGTGACCGGCTTTGGGAGGGCCGGTCATGCTGCCACCGCAGCGCGATACTACGCCAGATTTCAATCTTGGCGCGACTGGACATGGTTGCTAGCGCCATGGTTAACGTTGGTGCGCAGGGCGGCTTTTGGCGCGAAAACTCAGCGATTCTGCGTGTTTTCCCCCGCGAATCTGCCGTTCAAAAAGTCCGTTAATGTTAGAATCTTGCGCGCGCTAACTATAAATCAATACCTAGGGTTGCCGCGCAATTCCACTACTTCTCATCCATCTCCAAGTAAGGCCGTAAGCTATTGATATTTATACATATTTATATGCTTGCATTCGTGCGGAGCTTTCGCCGATAATTTTCCGGAAGCCCAGAAAGGCAGGCCGCTACGACCGGAATGTATAAATTTATTTATATCTGCGCACGGTCCCCCGGCGCGTTTTTAAGCCACCGGAGGCGTGTCAGGCTAACGCTCGCAGAGGCAACGGAGGCAACGGCTTGTTCGCCAGATCAGTGGCCTGTTCCTCATTGGCTCCCAGCATGCGCAACACCATGGCCGCGATCCGCTCGGGAGCCTGGGGTGCCGGCAAATGGCCTTCCAGCAAGGCATTGATCATGAAGACGATGGCTCCGGCAGCGGCGTGGGGTGCCGCCCCCGAATCCGCTATATGAAGCCGGCCCGCGTCTTCCACAGCGCGGATGTCCCTCGAAAGCCGGTTGAACAGGCCAACCTCCGTGTAGCCGGGTATCGCGCTGAAACGGACGATGAACCTCGCCCATTCTGGCTGCTGGAGGGTGATGCTAATGGATAGCCGGATCGCTGCCGCCAGCACCTCCAACGGATCGGAAATCCCACCGGTTGCGGCATCGATTTGGGTTCCAATCCGTTCGAAGAGCTCCTTGGTCACAACCGCAAGGATCTCCTCCTTCGAGGAAAAGTGATTATAAAAGGACCCAAAGCCGACGTCCGCAGCCTCGGTAATATCGTTGATCGTTGCGGCGTCTACTCCTTTGCTAGCCATGACCGAAAGCGCCGCATTGACCAGGCGGTCTCGCGTTTTTTGCCGTTGACGGCTCATGCGGTTCGGGCGAGCCTTTTCAAGGGCTGCATCCGCCATTCTGATGCTCCTATCATTTGCGATGCAAGACTTTGCCCCAATAACGCGCGGGATGCAACTGGGCACTCTCGCGTATATAGGCGCCCTCACGTCTCGCTAAATTATAATTGGCAACGTTATCAAATCAGATACAAGCATCAGTCGCTGGCCAAGCAATCGCTGACGCCGGTTTTTGCATAGCTAGGTAGGTGCTCACTCTCGCGCTGCTCGAATGAGATGGGTTGATGGCATGCGCCCAAGGTTTGCGGACTATGTTCGCTGCATTTCTGAGGAGGCCATATCGAGGATTACTGCCAGGGCAGCGCTTGAGCTTATACCCTGCTCAAGCGCGTGTTCGTATGCAACGATCAGTGCGCTTTGAAACTCGTCAAGCGGGTCCGCGAGATCGAGGTTGCTCTCGCACGTCTCCCAAACGATTGCCGTAGCTTTCTGCCTTTGGCGGGCACTCATTCGACGCTGTCCTTTATTATTTACATATCTAGACCAAAAAAGCGAGTTGACGCCTTCGTGTCCGCATAGCCTTTCGGCCGGCTATACTGCACTGCGCATTCCCCGGCGCCCCTCACTATTCACGCAGCCACTGAATTAATACTACGAAAGCGCCAGCGGTGCCCATCGGGTAATTACCTAATCCGTCAAGCAGATTCTGCGCCTGTTGATATGCCCTCGGAAATACCGGAACCTGGTCCACAGGCCCAGTTCGACGCTAGAGCTGCTGCCTGTTCCTAGTCTGCACCACATACAGGAGACAAGTAATATGACCGAGCAGTTGAACTGCCGCCAAAAAACACCGCTTCCGCCGGATCCCGCATTCCTGTTCGACCGGGTCGAGTGCTACTATCGGGACCGGGTCGAGGCGAGATGGAAGGGCCGGCATCCCTTGAAGGGCCTGAGCCCCGGACCGGGCGCGATCAAGTTGCGCAGCAACGACTACTTGTGCCTAGCCGCCAATCCGCGCGTGATCGAAGCCGAGGTCCACGCGCTGCAAGCCAGCGGCCATGGCGATTCGGTGTCGCGAGCGTTCGTGCATCACGAGGCCGACGGTCTCAATGCTTTCGAACAGCGCGTGGCGCGCCTGATGGGCGCAGAAGCCGCCGTGCTTGCCAATTCGGGTTATTGCGCCAATATTGGCCTGATCCAGGCAATCTGCCGTCCAGATACGCCTGTGTTCATCGACATGAAGGCGCATTTATCGCTTTGGGAAGGCGTAAAGGCCGCAGGCGCCAAGCCCATGCCATTCCGCCACAACGATTGGGAGCATCTCGATCGCTTGATCGCGAAGGTTGGGCCCGGCGTGATCGCGATCGATGCGCTTTACAGTACCGACGGCAACATTGCCGCTCTCGAGAACTTCGCCGGGGTCGCCGAGCGGCGCGGCTGCGCGCTGGTCGTCGATGAAACGCATTCCTTCGGCACACACGGGTCTGGCGGCGCCGGCCTTGTTGCGGCACGCGGTCTCAGCGATCGCGTGCACTTTCGAACTACCGGCCTTTCCAAGGCAGTCGCGAGCCGCGGCGGCCTGGTCGTATGCTCGCAGCGCAATGCCGAGTTCCTGCGCTACGAATCGCTGCCTACGATCTTCAGCACCCAAGTTCTGGCACACGAGGTGGCGGGGTTTAACGCTGCCCTCGATATTTTCGCCAGCGAGCCCTGGCGGCAGCGGCTGCTGCACAGCAATCATCGTTACCTCACCCAGGGCCTCGGCGAGTTGGGCTACAACGTCGCTCTGTCCAAATCGCAGATCATCGCCCTAGAGGCCGGGGAGATACTCGACGCGATCAAGCTGCGCGATGCGCTGGAGCGCCGCGGCATCTTCGGCGCGATCTTCTTCCCGCCGGCGACGCCCGAGAAGCGCTGCATTATCCGCTTCACGGTGAACTGCGGCCTGACCGGTGCCGAGCTCGATCGCGTGCTGGCCGTATGCGCCGAGATCAGGGACGAGGTCGGTCTGGCATCGTGGCCGTCGACACGGCGCCGAAACCGTCAGACGCTCGAGACCGGCCTGCCGGTCGCGCTTGCGGCATGAGCTTGGCTGGACACGGCGGACGCAGGGCCGGCCGTGTCCAGCTTTGCCTCGATAATGGGTAGCCTGATCTTGAAGGTGGTACCTTTGCCAGGTTCCGATGAGCAGACGACGCTGCCGTCGAACCCCTCGATGACACGGCGGCAGAAGGACAGTCCGATGCCTGTGCCACCGGTGTCCGCGTGACTGGTCGCGAACGGTACGAAAATATAGGGTAGTTTCGTAGACTCTATGCCGCGGCCGGTGTCGTTGACCGAGAGTAAGTGACTGTCCGGCGCCGTTCTCGCCTCGATAACGATATGCCCTGTTCCTGCCGCGGCGATCGCGCGCAGTGCATTTTTGACGAGGTTGAAAATGACGTGAACCATAAGCACCTCGACACCCCGATAGATGAAGTTGTGGTGGACGAGAACCGTGATCAGCTCGCGCTCACCGGGCCGGAAGTGGAAGCGGCTGAGCGCGCGTTCGATGGTGCCGGCGATGGTATAGAACTTTATCAGCTCTTGGGAGTAGTTCTCGTCCTTTAGGCTGGTGAGGAGCATATCGATGACGAGGTTCGCGGCGACGACGTGTTCGGCGATGCGTTGCAGAGCACCACTGACGCGGGCCATATCGCCGTCGCTCAGGCTCTCATCGCAACCCCGCCCTCGCGCCCACTGGTTAACCGCGCTCAGGCGGCCGATGTGATCGCCGGTCTTGCTGGCGTCGAGCCGGATGCCAAGAAGGGGCGTGCGCATCTCATGCGCTATGCTGCTCGCAAGCGTGCGCGCTGCCATGAGCTTTTCACGCGCGATCACGCGCTCGCTGTGTGTGAGGAAAACCACCGCAGTTAAGATGAAGCCGTAGATTGGGAGCGCGACCAGATATTCGGTGGGGACTTTGGCCGCCCCGGACAGCAGCCAATAGCCGATCAGACCGATCAGCGGCCCCATGAAGGAGACAAGAACGCCGTTCGCGAGATCGTAGAGCAGAAACGTGAACAGGATAATCACGGTCTCCGACATCAGCCAGACGTTATTGACACCGTTCATGAGCAACATGAGCGTGAAAAACGCCGGTCCGCCGAACAGCACGGCCCAGTAGCAGTAAGCCAGGTAATCGGACATGAGCCGCGGCGGCCAATAGCGCCGGAGTGCCATCGGTATGCAGAGCGCCGTTCCTGCAAGCCTCAGCGGCAAGCTCTCGTAGGGTTGCGGGAAGGCATATTCCCAGATAAAATAATACAATGGAAACGCAATAACCCCGATCAGCCCAACTGCGGGCAGCTTGAATTCCGCGAGGGCGTGGTACTCGGCATACGCACTGCGAAGACGGCGCACGAGATGCCATGGCCGCGCAAGTAAGTCTCGCTCCATCCGGCGCCGAGCACCGGGCACAATGCCTAGCCGCACAATTACCAACTTTCACATGCACGATTTCACGTGCGCCGATTATACGGTTGTCCGGGTTTCCGGGAGTGCTTTGCGAGCGCACTGGCATAGGAGGATCGGAACTGGACCCATGAGCGCCTTGCTGCCCCTCTACCACCCGACGACATGCCTTGTCATCGATGACGACCGGCTTTACCTCGACAGCTTCAATTACAATTATGCCGATGTCACGCTTTGTGCAACCGAGCATCGGCCGGAACAAGCCATCGAGCGCCTTCTAAACGATGCCGGGCTAACCGGGCTGGCAATCGATGAAGCTAATCTTCCGCCGGCAGGCGAAGGAGTGGCCGGCGATCCTGTCGTTCGTCTGCCGGCATCGCGCATCGCCGCAATGGCCCGCGATCTGGAGCGCTTTTCGCGGGTTTCCGTGGCCATCATCGACTTCGCGATGCCGAGCATGACGGGTGTCGAACTCTGCCGGAAGATTAAGCACCTGCCGGTCAAGAAGGTTCTACTCACCGGTAAAACCGGGGATGCGACGGCTGTCGCCGCCTTCAACGAGGGCTTAATCGATCTCTTCCTGGTCAAGCACGACCCGCACCTGCCCGAAAAGCTGAGGCGGATCATCCGGGACCTGCAGCACGCCTATTTCATAGACTTCACCGCGCAGCTGAACCCCATTGCAAAGCTTGAGGACACGGCATTCCTCGACGATCCAGGAATTGCGAGCTGGTATCACGAGTTCTCCGGGCGCATCGGCGCGGTCGAGCACTATCTTCTGATATCTCCGCCAGGCCTGATGCTGGCCGACGAGGCGGGCCGGGTCACTATCGTATGGATCAGCGGCCAGGACCGGATGCGCGCCCAACTGGAGATTGCGATTGAAGAGGGCGCCCCCGGGGCGCTCGTGAAACGTCTGCGCGCAGGCGATGCGATACTCGCCTGCCCGACGCAGACCGGATTCTACGAAGAGAAACACGTATCCGATTGGCAGAAGTATGTTTTGCCGTGCGAGGAGATCAGGGGAAACTCCCTCTGGAAAGTGGCGATCCAGCGGGAGCCGGCACCTAGCCGTTCGGCCGTTTCGTTGCGACAGTATCGCCGGTCACAGGCCAAACCAGGCTGTGCAACTTAGGGCTCGCCCGGAAATAACTGCGCCATCTGGCTTGGCCTTTTGTCCTCCCGCTGCGTTACAAAAAGGGTTACATATCCCTAGCGGCGCGCTACCGCGCGGCGCGCTACTTGAGCGCAGATGGATATGCGCCCCTTTTTGCGCCTTGCAGCCGGCCAAAATCCCGGCGCCATCCGGCTCACTTATTTCTGAGCAATGCCTAAGGGCGCAATCGAAGTGTGCTATAATGAATGAAACAGCGAGGGCGGCATGCGCGAAATTCTTCCCTACGATCTCCTGCGGGAATTAAATGCGGTCGAAGGCCGCTATATCCAGTGGGAGTGGGAGCCCCAGAC
>JBKQNN010000039.1:0-6231 GCA_052145975.1 Rhodomicrobium sp.
CCAATCCAGAAGATGAAGGTCGCGATGTAGAGCCCCCACACATGCGGGTTATCGAAGTTCGCAACGCCCAAACCTTCGCGCCATTGGTATACTTCGCAGGCGACGCCAATCGAAAACAGGAAAGCAGCGAATGCAAAGAGCAGCCAGAACGATAGGCGCGGCTTCGCAAGACTTCTGAGCACATCTTTATTGATCTGCGCCCACGCGATGTCGTTGCGGATGTCTATTTCTTCGCCTCTTGAGAAATCGGGCATGCTCGCGTTTCCTCAACAGAAGTATTTCTTAGGCTTTAGGCGATCCTGGCGAGTGCTTACTTCACGCGAGGCAAAATAAGACCCTGCATTAAGCTTTGGTATCGCGCACCCGTTCGAGGTACATGACGGACGGATAAGGCCGTAATTCTTCGAGCACGCGATAGCCGCGGACCCCGCCATTATCGCCGGTCTTATCCTTGTCCTGCTCATCCTTGTGCAGCTCCACCTGCTGCTGCCGCCAAAGCTTCGAAACCTGCGAATAGGGATCGGCCAAATTGCCGAACACAATTGCGCCGCTTGGGCAGCTTTGTGCGCAGGCCGGCAAAACCTCGCCATCCTGGACCAGCCGGCCTTCTGTGCGCGCGGTACTTTGCGCCGCCCTCAAGCGCTGGATGCAGAAGGTGCACTTCTCCATGATGCCTTTGTTTCGAACGGTTAGATCCGGATTGAGTTGCATCGGCAGGGGCTCCGGCCAGGCAATTTCCTGCTCCGGATAGTCGTACCAATTGAAGTAGCGCACCTTGTAAGGACAGTTTGCCGAGCAGTAGCGCGAGCCGATGCAGCGGTTGTAAATCTGCGAATTGAGACCGTCCGGCGTGTGATTGGTGGCACCCACCGGGCACACGGTTTCGCAAGGAGCCGCCTCGCATTGCTGGCACATCATGGGCATGAACTGCGCGCCCTGATGCGGGGTTTCGGCGTCCTCATCGTTCCAATAACGCTCGACGCGGATCCAGTGCATGACTTGGCCATGCTCGAACTTGTCCTTGCCGACCGTGGGCACGTTATTCTCGGCATAGCAGGCCACCACGCAGGCACTGCAGCCCGTGCATATATCGAGATCGATGGCCATCACCCATTTGTATTCAGGGTGGTCTTTGGCGAGGTCGCCGGAGGGAATGGTGGTGCGATACTTGTCCCAATCCCGGAACATTCTGGTGATCGACATTATTCCTCCGCGAAAAGCTTGACTTTGTCAGCGGCCATCGTGACGACGATCTTGCGGCCGAGTTGCGTGTTGACGGTGCCCGGCCTCCAGCCCTCGTCCTTCACAACCGTCACGGTATCGCCGGTCTTGCGGACCAATACGCGCGTGGCATACATGGCGAGTTCGCCGGTGGATTTTTCGAACACGGGGTCGAGGATTTTCAGCGGATTGACGCCAACACCCTTGGCATAGCGCCCCATCGCTTCGTGGCCGTTGCCGATGGGGATGGCGACGGTGCCCTGTTCGAGGCCCGGGAACAGATAGGCTTGCACTTTGAGAGTGCCGCTTTTCGAGGCGACTTCCAGGATATCGCCTTCGCTTATCCCCATGCGCTCCGCGGTTTTGGGGTGGATTGCAAGCCAGGAGCCCCAGACGATTGTGGTCAGCGGCTCGGGGGTTTCCTGCAGCCACGGCAGGTTCGCGTGACGGCCGTCGCGGAAATTCGCGCGCACCGACGGCACGAGTTGCAACGGATAATGCAGGTCTTCCCCGGCGGGCTTGGGCAGATCGAGGTCGAGCGATCCCGGATTGACCGCTATCTGCTGCGGCTCGGGGCTAGCGACGTTGAGGACGCCATGGCTCAGCGTCTGATACCAGAACTCCTCATCGTCCGCGGAGGCGTCCTTGAAGGCGGACTTGTTCTTGATCATCGCGCTCTTCAAATAGGCGTAATAATCCGGAAACTGATTATATTCCTGCGGGCGCTGTTGCTTCAGCAAAGTCAGCAAGACGTCGCCAAGAGAGCGCGTGCCTTGCGCGTAAAGCCGTTCCATGAGCGGCTGCTGCATGTGGATCTGCACGCCGTCCGGCTGGTACGCGGCGACATGCGTTCCCCAATCCTCAAGCGCGGAATCGAGGGGAAGAACGAGATCGGCTTCCTCGGCCGTTTCGTCGCGGTAGTGCGTGAACGCGACCTTGAATGCCGCTTTCTTGAGATTATCGCGCAGCTTCATGAAGCCGGGCGCGGTGAAAACCGGGTTCACGCCAAAGGTGAACACCGTCTCGAAGCGGCCTTGCGCCAGCGCATCGTTGAACGCATTGAGCGCTGCGGTGTCGCCACCGGCCGGAGCCATTTGCGGGAACGGAATTTTTGGCGGCGCCGTAATGGTTTTGCCGATGTTGCCCAACGCCACGTTGAGCAGCATGATCGCCGCGGCATTTTGGGCGCCGTGAGCGTGCCCTTCGGCCGATGGCCCGGACAGAACGAGGCTGGGACTGCGTTCGCGCAAGAGCGTCAACACGCGGCCGAACACCTCCTCGCTGACGCCGGTTTCCCTGCTAACCCGCGCCTTATCGTATTTGCGAACTGCATCGGCAATGGCGGGAGGAACGTTCTTGGCATAGCGCGCGTCTTCAATCAGCGCGTTGACCAGGCCCAGCGCGAATTCGCCTTCGGTGCCCGGCTTTATCGCGATCCAGCGATCCGCATTGGCGCCGGTCAGCGTCATTTGCGGCTCGGCCTGGATCAGGACGCCGCGCGCCTTGCCGTCGTTCGCCTTGCGGAACTCAGCGTATTGCGCGGAGAAATAGACAGGCGAACCCCAAGTGTTAAGAAAATCGGCGCCGAAGGAAAGGATCAGCTTCGCCTTGTCTATCTGAAAATGCGGGTTGGAAATGCCGTAGAGCTTCTCTGCCGCCGATTGATTGACCTTGCTGGCGAGAAGATCGTAGACGAAGTGGTTCTTCGAGCCCAGCGCCTCGACGTAATTCTCGACCAGGACCTTGAGATGCCCGCTTAATGGGCCGGTCACGAACGCGAACTTATCGGCCGCGTTTTGGGTCTTTTCCGCAATCAGGCTCAGCGCCTTGTCCCACCCGGTGGGCTGAAGGCTGCCATTCTGGCGAAGCAGCGGCTCCTTCAAGCGGTCCGGATTGTAATGATGCTGGACCGAGGCTTGGCCCAGACCGCACAGGCGGCCCTTGGAGATCGCGGATTCGGGGCTGCCTTCGAGCTTCAAGATGCGGCCTTCCCGCACCCGGCCCTTGACGCCGCAGCCCGCCTCGCACAGCGTGCAGGTGGAGGCGTAGTAAACTCCGACGCCTGGCACCATGAAGTCGCGCGGCTCGGAGTAAGACTCCACCGTCTCGACGCCGGACTCGGGCGGGTTTCCGCAACCGGTAACAGCGAGCGAGGCGCTGCTCCAGCCCAGCAATTTCAGCAGTTTTCTACGATTGATCGTGTTCATTCCGGCCCGGTTGCTTGGTGCGCGAACTATTTGTGGCAATAGGAGCAGTCGTTTGGACCGTTGGTGGTTTTCGCACTTGCGGCGTCCACCCGGTGATCCTTCTCATGGCAGGATACGCACCAGCCCATGGTGATCGGCGTCACCCTCTCAGCGACGGTCATGGTTTTCACATCCCCATGACACAAGGCGCAGACCTGCTGCACCGGCTTTCCTTGCTGGAAATAGAAGCGCTGGATGTGCCGCTCGTGATTGAATCGCACGAAATCGGGAAGGTTATATATTTTCTTCCACGGGATCGGCTGTTTCGTTTCCCAATACTCGAACAACTTCTTGATGCGCGGCTTGTCTTTCACGGATTCGATATTCTCGTGGCAGCCGACGCACTTCTGCAGGGGCGGGATTCCCGAGACTGCGCTGCGGCGCGCATAGGTATGACAATACATGCAGTTGATGCCCAACTTTCCGGCATGTACGTCGTGCGGAAATTCGATGGGCTGCTCGATTTTGTCGCCGGCTGCGGCTCCAGAAATGCTGGCGGCGAGAGCGGCAAGCAGCATCGTGCTGCCCGCCAGCGAACGCGCCGCGGCCCAACATAAGTCCTTGCGAACGCGCAATGCCAAGCGCCGAAAACGCGTCAAACTTCCCCCCATCCGTGGCTCGCTTCATGCGGGCTGACGCGACCACGTGCCGCATCTAATTCTGCGGCGCATCGTCGCATTTTTCTTTGGAGAAATCATGCGCGATGCCGTAGATTAAGGAAAATAGAATAAACTTCATGGGCCGTTAGGAAAAACCTTCTTGGTGACCATTCGAGACATCACCATCCGCCAGCTGCGGGCCGTGGCGGCAATCGCGCGAACCGGAAAAATCACGCTCGCGGCTAATGAATTATACCTGACGCCGCCAGCGGTGACGGAGCAGCTCAAACTGCTCGAAGACCGCCTGGGCCTGCTTCTGTTCCAGCGCACACGGGCCGGGCTAAAGCCCACCGATGCGGGCCTGCGGCTCGTTGAAACGGCAGCGCGCATGGAAGCGCTGCTCTGCGATAGCGCCGATCAATTGCGGGCCATAAAGGGGCTCGCGGGCGGCCGCGTTACCATCGGGGTGGTCGGCACGGCCAAATATTACGCGCCACGGCTGGTGGCGTCCTTCGCCGAAAGGCACCCGAAAATCGAGCTGCAACTGCGCATCGGGAACCGCGCGGAAACCGTCTCGGCGCTGCGGAATTACGAGATCGACGTTGGCATCATGGGGCGCCCGCCGGACGGCATTCCTGTGAAGGAAGCGGTACTTGGGCCACACCCCCATGTCATGATCGCCCCGCCGGGCCATCCGCTTGCCGCGCAAACGGAGCCGATTGAGCGGCATTGCCTCGCCGGGGAGAAGCTCTTGGTGCGCGAGGTGGGCTCGGGAACGCGGGCGCTTTTCGAACGCCTGTTCTCCGGCATTGCCTCCGCCGAGCCCGCAATCCGGATCGAGATCAGCTCGAACGAGACCATCAAGCAGGCCGTCATGGCCGGATTGGGCCTCGCGTTCATCTCAGCTCATACTATCGAGCTCGAGGTTCAGGCCAAGCGGCTCGTGATTCTCAACATTAGGGACCTGCCCGCCATCCGCGAATGGTATCTCGTGCATCGCCAGGATAAGGAGCTGGCGCCCGCCGCTATGGCCTTTTGGCAGTTCGCGCTGAAGGAAGGCCGGAACTTTCTGCCGCGCATCCCCGGCGTGGAATAGTGGGCATGCCGTTGTTCCAAACCGCGCGCCCGCGCGCTTTGTCATTGTCATTTTCGCTGGCTTGCGCCAAATTCGCGAGGCAACACCATCGGAACCGGGGCACCATGTTCGCACGCATCTACAAGCCGGCGAAGACCGCCATGCAATCGGGCCTGGCCAAGACCCAAGAATGGCTCCTGGACTTTGAGCCCGCCACCCCGCGCGAAACCGAGCCGCTGATGGGCTGGACCGGCTCGAACGACATGCTGTCGCAGGTGAAGCTGTGGTTCGAGACCAAGGAGGAGGCCATCGCCTACGCGGAGCAGAACGGCATCCCCTACCGCGTGTTCGAGCCGCATCCCCGCGGCTTTTCGAAGAAGTCGTACTCGGATAATTTCAAGTACGGCCGCATCGGTAGCTGGACGCATTAGGGCTGCAGCGATTTTGAAAAGTTTGCAGCGCTGAGAAAGTAGCTGCTTCCGCACACGCGCATTCTAATATAATTGTAGGCTCCACAACCGCGCTCGACGATGTGGACGCCCATGCCCGAACAAATCCGCGCCAAGCATTACGACGTGTTCGTCAGCTACAAGCGCGAGGACGACGCCGCGCGCGATGTCCTGATCGCCGCGCTGCAGAAGGAGGGGTTCGAGCCCTGGTGGGACGCCAAGCTCGGCCACGGCGATTTCCGCCACCAGCTTCGCGACGAGATCAACCGCTGCGATGTGGTCATCGCGCTGTGGTCGCAAAACGCCCACGCCCGCCCCGACGAAGTGAAGATGGAAATGGCTCACGCGTTCGGTGTGGAGAAGCTGCTCCCGCTGAAACTCGATGGCGCGCCGATCCCAGCGCAGTTTGCGAAGGAGAATTTTCTCCCCTTCGACGGCTGGGCGGATGAAAAACGCGCAGCCCAGCAGCTTGCGCATATTCTTGCGGAGGCGCGCAAGCTCGGTGCAAAGCCGAAAGCTGCGCAGCACATCCCGCCATCCATACAAGTCGAATTCGGCGACATTCCTGGCGCGCCGGACAAACTGATCGGCCGCGACGCCGAACTTGAGATGCTGCACGGCGCGTGGGAGAGCCGGGCGCC
>JBKQNN010000040.1:0-8523 GCA_052145975.1 Rhodomicrobium sp.
GCGAGCCAGAATGAAAAAAACCCTTGCGAAATAGGCACTTGCGATGCCCTGCGACCAAACTTCACGGTGCGCTATATCTTTGAAAATTTTTGGATAATTTTAACAGAGTGCATGCAGGGACGCTGCAGAGAGCTGCACATTCACAATGCTCTGGCCACCGGATGTGCGGGAACTCGCTTTGAGAGCGCTCGAACGCTGAGAATTATTTGGGCTACTTCATCGCGTTGGGGGAGCTGGACCTTTTGCGCGAACTGAATGTTCGGTTCGTCCAAGGAAAAGGGGAAAGGTTTGGTGGAGGGGGTTGGATTCGAACCAACGTAGGCTTAGCCAACGGATTTACAGTCCGTCCCCTTTAGCCACTCGGGCACCCCTCCAAGGCAGGAAAACCAAGCTAGATCAATACGATGATCTTGCCCGCTTGCGCGAACAACGCTTTGTCCGGCACTTCATAACACCACATTATTGCCGGCGCAACGCATGTTTGCTTAGGATAGCCCCTAAGCTGCGCCGCCGGCTTCGGTTTTGAGCCAGGCCGCGCAGCAGGCTTTGGCAAGGTCGCGCACACGCAGGATGTAGCTCTGCCGCTCGGTGACGGAGATCACGCCGCGCGCGTCGAGCAAGTTGAAGACGTGGCTCGCCTTGATGCACTGGTCGTAGGCTGGCAGCACCTGCAGGTGGCGCTGGCTATTGGCGCCAGGCACCGGCTCGCCTGCCGCGAGCAGCGCCTTGCACTCCTTCTCGGCGTCGCGGAAGCGCTGCAGCAGCATCGCCGTGTCGGCGAACTCGAAATTGTGCCGCGAATATTCCTCTTCGGCCTGGCGGAACACGTCGCCATAGAGCACGCGCTTGCCGTCGTCGCGGCCATTATAGTTCAAGTCGTAGATGCTATCCACGCCCTGGATGTACATAGCCAGCCGCTCAAGCCCATAGGTGAGTTCGCCCGATACGGGATCGCAATCGAAGCCGCCGACCTGCTGGAAATAGGTGAATTGCGACACCTCCATTCCGTCGCACCAGACCTCCCAGCCAAGCCCCCAGGCGCCGAGCGTGGGGCTTTCCCAGTCGTCCTCGACGAAGCGAATGTCGTGCAGTAGCGGATCTATGCCGAGCCGCAATAGGCTTTCGAGGTATAGATCCTGGATGTTCTGCGGCGACGGCTTGAGGATGACCTGGAACTGATAATAGTGCTGCAGCCGGTTCGGGTTCTCGCCGTAGCGCCCGTCTTTCGGCCGCCGCGAGGGCTGCACGAAAGCGGCGTACCACGGCCGGGGCCCGAGCGCCCGCAGCGTCGTCGCCGGATGGAACGTGCCCGCGCCCACCTCCATGTCGTAGGGCTGCAAGATCACGCAGCCCTGCTCCGCCCAAAAGTGCTGGAGCGTCATAATCAGATCCTGGAACGATTTCGCGGGATTGAGCGTTGCCGCGGGCTTGATATGCTTCATGGGAGGTTTCCGGAGCGGATGAATGGCGCACGGTACTTGCGCCCGCGGCGATAATCAAGCGAGGTGCCCGTGTGGCAGCCCGCAATTGCCCACACCGTCTGCGGCTAGGCTTTCATAGGCAATTGCGCGACGCTTGCCCCTTAATTTCTAAGGAAGTTACTTTCTTTTGTGCAATTTCCTGTAGCGGCTTCGACGAATTCAAACTTGCGCCCGGTCCAGTTCAACTTATAGTCTTGAAGGTCTATTACATATTTTTCCAAAAGCCCGCCCGCGGCGAGGTTGTCCACGAAGTAGGAAATATAATGCTCGTTGACCGTTAAATTTATAACATTCGGTTCGAAAACTTTATTCTTCAAAACAACCCCATTATCAATCTCAAGTTCTATTTTGTTTTTTCCTCCCGGGCCCTCGCAACTTAAACGGATTCTGTCCGCGCTTGCCTCTCCGGTCAAAACGCAGAGTGCAACTGCAAATGCGGTCAATAATGCGATTTTCATTTGCGCCTCTTAAAACAACGCGAAGGGTCGCAGCTCAAGCCGGACCGTGGCAAAACGCACCCTGAGGGCATACCGCAATCCTGGCTATAAGGCAAACGATCGATTTCCCGGAGCATGATCGCCGCTTGCGAGGCCATGAGACAGGGTGGCTGTATGAATCGCGTCATCGCAGCGACGGCGGACCCGGCCATGGCGTGTGGCCCACCTGGTTAGCGGCCGGATGATGCAGCTATGCAACGGGTGTGATGAATTTGAAGCAAGCTATAGCAGCGGCGATCCGAATCGGCCGAAAAGTTACTACAATCTTTTAGTGCTTAGTGATTCGGCTGCAATTTCAATGGCCGAGAAGGATGGCGTTGGTGCGTGGAGCGAGTTTCACAGGGGGACAGGCTTAAGAGGCGCATCCGCCTCGAGCCCAAGCAGGCGAAACGAGGCGAGCCATGAAGCTCTTTCAAATTATCGCAAGCGCGCAAGGTAGCCGCGCATTCTCCAATATGGGACAGGCTTTCGGCTTCTCCGACGAGCTGATGGCCCAGACTGTCCGTTATTTCATTCCGCCCATGGCGAAAGCCATCGAAAAGCGGGCGCAAACCCCGGAAGGTTTGCTGTCGGTTTTGGAGTTCCTGGGCTCGCGGCGTTACGACCGTTTTCTCGACGACCCGCGCATTTTCGGGCATTCGCAGGTATTGAAGGAAGGGGAGCGGGTGATCGACTTCCTCTTTGTGCGGGAAGCCCGCGTCAAGAAAATCGTTGAGAACCGCGCCAAGGTTTTGCCTATCGAGGCGGAAGCGCTGCAAAATATCTTGCCTTATATCGCCGTCATGGTGATTGGCGCCATCGAGGTTAGAACCAGGCGTCCGCTTGGCGTTATCTGGCACCGCATCTCCAAGGGAGCGACCGACGACCGCGCTCTTGCCAACCCCTATCTGGCTCTCGCGCAGCACCTCAAGAAGCAGGACCGCGATCAGAAGGATATGCGGCGGCGGCGGTTCTTCTCCTTCTTTGGCGTTGGCTCGACCCAGACGCCGGAAGAGCGCGAGGAACCGGCTCTCGAAGCGCCGGGGCTTTTCCAGTCGGCCTAGAGTGCGTCCGGAAAAGTGCGAAGCGGTTTTCCGATAAGACGCACGGCAAAACAACAACTTAGAGGCTGCTTTTGATTACATCAAAAGCCGATAGGCTCTAAGGTCCGGCGCCTTGTCAGTCTATGACATGCAAGAAGGAGCCGGTGACGTTGCCGCGGCGAAGGCCGTGTGCAGGCACGGGCATGCCATCGGCGCCCGTGGCGTTAAACAGGGGGTCTCCTTCCTCGGCGAGCACAGAACAATAGTGAAATTCGTGGCCGGAAACCACGCCGCCGCGCTCCCCGAGAATGCACGCGTGCAAAAGCTCGGCCCTGCGGTATCCCAGGTGAAGCTTGCGTGCCGCGAAGCTTGTCTCAAGCCGCAGAAGCGCCAGCATGGCGTGCCGCTCGCCCTTCTCGCTGGCGAGGCCGTCGCCTAGAACCATGTAGCCCCCGCACTCGCCATGAACGGGTTTGGTTTCCGCGAAGGAACGCACACCGTTGATGAAGTTGGCGTCTGCGGCGAGCCGCCCCGCGTGCAGCTCAGGGTAGCCGCCGGGCAGCCAAACCACATCCGCCGAGGCAGACGGCGCTTCATCGGCAAGCGGAGAGAAGGGCATAATCTCCGCCCCCGCCTCCCGCCAGCCTTTTATGAGATGGGGATAGACGAACGAGAAGGCCGCGTCTTGCGCGAGCGCGATGCGCTGGCCGGGAGGTGGCGAGTCCCCCCTCACCCCAGCCCTCTCCCCGAGGGGAGAGGGAGAAGGCTGCGACCCTTCGATTGAGGTAAGAGGATAATTCTGGCGTCCTCTCTCTCCTTGGGGAAAGAGACAGAGTGAGGGGGTCTTCAGCAGCCCCTCGATATCTATATGCGCTTCGGCAAGATCGGCCAGAGCATCGAGGCTGGCGGACAGGCCGGAAAGTTCGCCCGCTTGAACAAGCCCTAGATGCCGCTCGGGCAGCTTGACGGATTCGTTGCGGGGGATCGCGCCGAAAACCCGCATGCCGGTTTCCTCGAAACCCGCGCGTACCAGGCGTTCGTGGCGGGCGCTACCGGCGCGATTCAAGATGACGCCCGCGATTTCGACCCCCGGCCGGAAGCCCGCAAACCCCTTCGCAACCGCCGCAGCTGTCTGGGACTGGCCGGAAATATCGAGCACCAAGACAACGGGCAAGCCAGTAAGTGCGGCGACATCGGCGCTCGCTCCATTTCCCCATTGCCCAGCGGAAGCAACGCCGTCGAAAAGTCCCATCAGCGCTTCGATGACGACGAAGTCCGCAGCCTCGGCCTCGTTCAGGAGCGCCATGGCGGTTTCTTTTCGCATCGCCCAGCTATCGAGGTTATAGCTTGGACGCCCGCAAGCGGCCTCGTGAAAGGCAGGATCGATGTAGTCCGGGCCGCATTTGAAAGGCTGGACGCAGAGGCCCCGGCGCTTGAGCGCGCGCAACAGCCCGAGCGTCACCGTCGTCTTGCCCGAGCCGGAGCGCGGCGCGGCTATGAGGATGCCAGGCGGCTTGCCGTGAAAAGGAAACATCGCTCTACATAACGCCTATGAGCGGACATGGTCAAAGGTGTCCGCTCACCGCAGAGTTTGCTGGCTTCCTCAACGGGTACCCCCCTGTTTCTTCGAAGCAACTATGCTATAGTATTGCCATGAACGCTCAGGACATCATCGCCACGCTTAAGGAGAACGAAGCCGCTCTTAAGACGCGGGGCGTTACCCATGCCGCTTTGTTCGGCTCTCGCGCACGCGGCGACAACCGGCCAGATAGCGATATCGATATCATGATCGAGATTGCACCTAGCAGGCCCATGGGTGTTTTCGAATATACCGGCATCGTCCAATACATTGAGGATATGTTTTCCGCGCCCGTCGATGTCTCGAACCGCGCAGCGCTTAAGGCCCACGTCCGTCCTTCCGCGGAAAAAACGGCGCTCTATGCTTTCTGAAACCGCCCGCGACGCCCTCTACGACATCCGGGACCATGCCATCTACGCCGGGGAATTCGTCGCCGGCATGGACTTCGAGACCTTCAAGCAAGACCGCAAAGCCTTCTTCGCCGCCACCCGCGCCCTTGAGATCGTTTCCGAAGCGGCGCGCCGCCTTCCCGAGGAACTTCGCGCCCGTCATCCTGACTTGCCCTGGCGCGCTATCATGGGCTCAGGCAACGTCTATCGGCATAACTATGACAACGTAGCCCACCACGCAGTATGGCACACCATTCACGCCGAACTTCCGGCACTTGCCGCTGTCATCGCCGAAGAAATCGCCAAGCTTAGTTGAGCAAACCTTCACAGCCGCGCCCGTTGATGCCGCGCAGCAGCCGCTGGAGGCCGCAGACACTCCGTCCGCAACCCTGGAGCGTTTCAACGCGAACCCTGTTGGCCGGCCTCGCGGCGAATCTGGCAGTCTGCGAAGCGTTTTGGCCGCTTGCTGCGAAAAGGAAACATTGCTCTACATAACGCCTATGAACGATAGCGGTAAACCCTCCGGAGCAAGCTTACGCCGCGGTTGGACAACCGGGACGTGCGCGGCCGCCGCGGCGCGCGCTGCGTGCCAGGCGCTCTTTGGCGGCGGTTTTCCCGATTCCGTCGCTGTCACCCTTCCGAACGGGATGCGGCCAAGCTTCGCGCTCGCGTTGCGGGAGACGGGCGCCGGCTGGGCGCGCGCTGGCGTGGTCAAGGACGCGGGCGACGATCCCGACGTGACGCACGGCGCGCTCATCGTTGCGTGCGTCTCGCGCGGGGGACCGGGAAGCGGCGTCACGTTCAACGCAGGTCCCGGTGTGGGCACGGTGACGAGGGCAGGCCTTCCCATTCCGCCGGGCGAGCCCGCCATCAATCCCGTCCCGCGGGCGATGATCCGGGAAGCGGTACGCGAAGCCGCGGAGCTTTTTGGCGGGTCAGAGGACATAGCGGTCGAAATCTCCATTCCCGGCGGGGAGAAGCTTGCGGAACGAACGCTCAACGCGCGCCTTGGGGTGATCGGCGGCCTCTCTATCCTTGGCACCACGGGCATCGTCGTTCCCTATTCTTGCGCGGCCTGGATCGATACCATACATCGCGGCATCGACGTCGCGCGCGCCGCCGGGGTCGAGCATATCGCGGGCGCCACGGGTGCTGTTTCGGAGGCGGCGGCCCAGCGGGAGTATGGCCTGCCGGAGATTGCGCTCATCGACATGGGCGGCTTCGTTGGCGGCATGCTCAAATACCTCAAGGCGCATCCGGTGCCGCGCGTTACCGTCGCAGGCGGGTTCGCGAAAATGTCGAAGCTCGCGGGCGGAAGGCTCGATCTGCATTCGAAGCGGGGGCTTGCCGATATCCCGCTGCTCGCGGGCTGGCTGCGCGAGCTTGGCGCGGATGACGCCACGGTTCAGGCGGCTGAGAAAGCGAAGACCGCTCAAGAAATCCTTGGGCTGGCCGAGCGGGCATGCATACCGCTCTCGGACCGCGTCGCGGACTTCGCCCTGCGCGAGGTAGGGAAAGTGCTGAATAATCGAAGTATCGCCGCCGATACGATCGTCGTCTCGCGTGACGGCCGGATTATCGGGCGGGCGCGTGCTGCCGGAACTTAGTGTAATTTTTAACCTTGTTCCTGCGGTTTTCCGACTAAACATCCCGCAATCCTTCCGGTTTTCTTCGGGCGCCATTATAGCAGCAATATATTTTCAAGTTATTAAGCCGCCCACTAACGTATTGATATCACATAAGAAAACAAAGACGCCTCGCACCGCTTTCTTGCGCAGAATGCACCGTTCTATGGTTAATATTAAATCTGCAAACATATTTTATAGGGTTTTGGAGTCGCAGAAAACGGCCTAAAGCGGGAAAAGATTCGCAGAAAGACGGCGGCGGAAAATATGCCGGGCACCCGTTTACCATCCGCGCATTAACTATAGTACGCCCCTACGCGGATCGAACAATTCGTCAAGAATCTCCGCGCCCGCAAAAAGACCCCCTCACCCTGTCCCTCTCCCCAAGGGGCGAGGGGACGCCTGAATTATCCGCAGCGCAAGTTATAGGGCTCCCTCTGCCCTTGGGGTGAGGGGGCCTTTTGCTGAAGCACTCAGCCGGATTTGGCCCCGGCGGCACGCCGCTATTGCGTCTTGGTTTTGGCCTCTGCCTTCAGCTCCTTCTTCGAAAGCTTGCCGATTAGCGTCTTCGGCAGCTCGTCGCGGAACTCGATTTGGGCGGGCATTTCGATCTTCGAGATGCGCGGCCTCAGGAATTCCAGGATGTCCTCCACCGTGGCCTGATGGCCCGCCCGCAGCTTCACGAACGCCTTCGGCGCCTCGCCGCGATAGGAGTCGGGAATGCCGATCACCGTCACCTCTTCAACCGCGGGGTGCTCATAGATGGCCTCCTCGATACGGCGCGGATAGACGTTGAAGCCCGAGGCAAGAATAAGGTCCTTGATCCGGTCGACGATGAAAGTAAAGCCGTCGCTGTCCATGTAGGCGACGTCGCCGGTGCGGAAGAACTCGCCCGTGAACGCCGACGCCGTTTCCTCCGGCTTCTTCCAATAGCCTTTCATCACCTGCGGGCCAGCGATGCAAATCTCGCCCTTTTCGCCCAGCGGAACCTCGCGGGCCGGGTCTGCAAGGTCGCGCAGGGACATGATCGTGCCGGGCACGGGCAGGCCGATCGAGCCCTCCTTGATGGGGCCGCTCAGGGGATTGATGTGCGTTACGGGCGAGGTCTCGGAGAGGCCATAACCCTCGACCAGCGAGCAGCCCGATGCGCGCTCGAACTCGCGCTTCACCTCAAGCGGCAAGGGGGCGCCCCCCGACAAGCAGTGTTTCAGGTACGACAGGCTGTGGTTCTTGATGTCCGGCGCCTTTGCAAGCGCGTTGAATAGGGTTGGCACGCCTGCCATGGTGGTGGGATGGGTTTCGTCGAACAGCTTCAAGGCCAGTTTGAGCTCGAAGCGCGGCAGCAGGATCATCTGCCCTGCCAGGCTTATGGCAAGATTCATGAGCGACGTCATGGCGAAGACGTGGAAGAAGGGAATGACGCAGAAGAAGCGTTCCTCGCCCTCGGCCGCGAGATCGCCAATCCAGGCACGGCATTGCTGCACGTTGATGGAAAGGTTGGCGTGCGTGAGCATCGCCCCTTTGGGCGTGCCCGTGGTCCCGCCGGTATATTGGAGAACCGCGACATCGGCCGGATCGATCGCGGGAGCCTCGAAGTGGCCGTCGTTGCGCTCCAATTGGCGGGAGGAAACGATGCCCGCGCGAGCGTGCCACCGGGCGGCATCCCGCCGTTTAAAGAGGCGAAATAGCAGTCTCTTGACGCCAGGCAGCATGGAAGCGAAGTGAACCGCCACGATGTGCTTCAAGACGCCCGCATCCAGTAGCGCCTTGGCCTTAGGGAAGGTCGCCCTGAGATCGAGCGTGATCATGATCTCCGCTTCGGCGTCCTTCGCCTGATGGGTCAATTCGATGATCGAATAGAGCGGGTTGAAATTCACCACCGTGCCGCCGGCCTTCAGGATCGCATAGTAATAGATGACGAAAGCCGGGC
>JBKQNN010000041.1:0-5894 GCA_052145975.1 Rhodomicrobium sp.
GTGACGCGCCAGACGCCGCGCCGCGAGGGCTTCGCGCCCGGCTCGTCTTCGATCTATTGGGTGATCGGCGGCTATATCCGCGTGCGGCAGAAGATAACGGCGCTGCGCGAGGTGCAAGGCGCGGACGGCATCGTGCGCTGCGGGCTTGCGTTCGACCCGGAGCTTGTGCCGGTTGAGCCGGTGCCCCGGCGCGCATTTCAGGGCTGGCGCTATCTTTCCGCCGCGGAGGCGCCCGCGGACCTTCAGCCCGGTGCTGCCAGCAGCGATGGCGCCATACCGCCCGCGATGCAGCAGGCGCTGATGGAGTTGCGGCTGATATAGAATGGCGCGACGACAATCCAAACCGGCCCGTCGTTCTTCGCGCCGGCGGCGTTGCTTACGGCTTGAGTAGCTCCGTCCGGTACATGGGCGCGAGAGCTTCGGCGCGTTTCATCCGTTCCTCCTGCTCCTCCTTGCTGAGCTTGGGTGGAGGAGCGGTGCGGCTGTCAACTGGGTCGCCAACCGCCATGAAAAACGCCTCCTGCCCTGGGGGCGTGCACATGCACAGCATACGGGCTGCTTGGCCGCCTTTGTTCCGGAAGAAATGCGCCGCGTTGGCTGGAATATTAACGGTTGAACCTGCATAAATCGTAGATGACCTACCGCGAAACGTGAACTCAAGCTCGCCCTCAAGAAGCGTGAACATCTCCTCAAAATCGTGGCGGTGGGGCGGAGGGCCTCCACCGGGAGGCACATGCATATCGATCAAGCAATAGCGCCTGCCGCTCTCTTCGCCGGTAACGAGAATGGTGTAGGTGCCGCCCGCAACTGCGACGTGCCGCATCTGCGGGCTGTCCGGATTCGCCACCGTGAGCTGGCGATGCGGATCGTCCGGCGGAATCGCGGCGCTGGGCTGGTCCGGATTGGTGGAGATACCGGTCATGTTTCACTACTCCTTCGGCAATGGGAAGTTCATAGCATTGCCCGATCAACTCTGCGGTGTCTGGATCGTTCCTGCGCACTTGATCCAATGCGGCTATTGCGGCCGCGGCAACGAAGGTTCGGCGGAGGTCCTCCTTCAACATTCCCATGCCAAGCGAGAGAGCAGCAAAGATGATAGACCCGCAAAAGCGCCGGCTCCTCAAGTCGCTGAAACCGCTCGTTCTGGGGGGATTGGCTGCCGCGGTAATTCCAGGAGTGCTTCCCGGTAGCGCGGGAGCGGCACAGGCCGGGGAAACGAAAACCCTTGCCGGACGCTTGGGCTACCGGGCTGACGATAAACTCCTCATCGTGCATGCCGACGATCTAGGGGTTGCTCACTCAGTGAACGCGGCGTCGATAAATGCCTTGGAGACGGGCTCGGTTTCGTCCGCCAGCATCATGGCCGCCTGCCCCTGGCTGAGCGAGATTGCCAGTTACGCCCGCGCCCACCCAGAGGCAGACCTTGGATTGCATCTCACGCTCACCAGCGAATGGGGTCCGTACCGCTGGGGACCCGTTTCCCCTGCGGATCGGGTTCCGACGCTCGTTGCCCGCCATGGATACCTCTACCCTTCCGAATTGGAGGCCGCGAGGATCAGCCCGAAAGAAGCGGAAGCCGAAATCCGCGCCCAGATCGAGAGGGCGCGCGCATTCGGCATAAGCCCCACGCATCTCGATTCGCACATGGGCGTCCTGTTCAAGACAAAAGAGCTTTTCGAGGCTTTACTGCGGGTTGGACACGATTACAAACTGCCCGTGCTTATATGCAAAGAATTTTTCCAAGGGGCAGACTTTTTTCCAAGCTGCCTCAGCCCTGGAGATATCGTACTCGATCGAATGATAAGCATCACCCCGGATGTGACCGCAGAGCGCTGGGACGATTTCTATATCGATGCGATCAGAAACCTGCAACCCGGCGTGACAATATTCCTCGTTCATTTGGCGTACGATGACGAAGAAATGCGGGCTATGACGTTTGACCATCCCAACTGGGGAGCAGCGTGGCGCCAGCGCGATTTCAGCTTCTTTACCAGCGGCGAGTGCCGCAATGCGCTGGCTGACAACGGCGTCAGACTGATCGCCTGGCGCGAAATCGGGAAGCTCATTCAGGCGTGATACTAGATCCGGTTGAGTGCATCGCGAAGTCCCCCCTCATCCTGTCCTTCTCCGCGCCAGCTCGCCTTGGCGAGCTGGCATCTTTTGCTGCCGCAACCGCAAGCGGCTGCGGACGGGGAGAAGGGACCCCAGAACTATCCGCAGCGGATGTTCCAAGGTTCTCTCTCCCCTCGCGGAGAGAGACAGAGTGAGGGGGGCTTTTGCCGAAGCACTCAAGCGGACTCGGTATGATAGGCCGCGCCCACTCGCAGTTAAATCGCAACGGTCTATAGCGGCACGTGCGAGCCGGCGGTGTATATCACGCGATTGCGCACCAGCGACCCTCTGACCAGCAGAGTGCCAGCCAGGATCACAACCAGCGTCGCGATAATGTCGAACGCGCCGGTCATCGGCATATGCCCTTGAACGTACGGCCCCGCGGGATAAGAGCCGGCTACCCAGGTGTAGCGCTCAAGCCAGGTTCCCACGAAGATGCTGAAGGCAATGCCTGCGATCATGCCCGGCGAGTGGCGCGTATAGTCGAACACCAGCAGCACGAAGGGAATCGCGAATTTGAGGGCGATCAGCGTCCACCAAAGGTAAGAATAGTCGCCGGTCTCCATTTCCATGATCCGGTTTCTTTCATGCGGAAGGTTTCCGTACCAAATGGTTAGATACTGGGCAAAGAAGGCGTAAGTCCAAAGCAGGGTGAACGCAAGCATCATCTGCGAGATGTAGTTGTACACATACTCCGGCACGCGCTTGACCATCATGTTGTTCTTGCCGAAGAAGTAGACCAAGATCATGGTGAACGCTATGAACATGCCAAAGTTGCTCACGAAGTGATACAGGCCGTAGATCGCGCTGTGCCATTCGGGAAGCAACGTCATCTCGAAATCCCAGGCTATCATAGTTCCGTACAGCACATAGATTACCGGAACCCAGTTTGAAATCCGCCGGAAGCGCTTCCAGTGGTCCATGCTTTCATCCATGAGCATCATCAGCTTGACATAGCGGCTGAACAGGAAGGTCACGAGCGCGAATCCGCCAACCTCCCGGGCAATCAGGAACCAATAGTTGTGCCACTGCGGCAGCGTTACCTCGACGGACCTGCCGGCAAACTGAAATGCATAAGTGCTCCACGCGGATGCATACTCTTCGGAAGCGAGCCACGGGAAGGTTATCTCTCCCGCCGAGAGCAGCACCGAGAGCAGGACAAGAGCCAGCGGGTAGAGGCCGAACAAAGCAAGCGCGACGCGGCGGAACTCGTAGTGCCATCGGGCGCCCGAGAGCTGCAGCACAGCCGAGAAAACCGCCCCGCCGAGCATCAAATAAAGAACGATCAAGAAGTCGGTGGTCAATACGGACCAGCTCGCGAACGGAACCATCGGCACTCCCTATTTTGCCTGATCGTTTGGCTGATTTGCGGCCTGCTGAGGTGCTGCCGGCCTCAAGCCATGATGGAGATAGTTGATCACATGCCACCGCTCGGTGGGGGATAAGTCGTTGCCATAACTGGGCATAACCGTACCGCGGAAAGTGAGGTAGCCGAAGACGAAGCCATCCGGCAGGCCCTGAACCGCGTCGCTCGTCAGATCGAACGGCCGCACCGAAAGCTTCTCGCCAACGAGCCCGTTCCCCGTGCCCGACGCCCCATGGCAGGGCGTGCAATAGATCGCAAACAATTGCTTGCCGGTCTTAATCGACTCCGGCGTGGGCTGGATCGGGTTGGCAATTGCGGTGGCGGACTCCTGGTCCTGGACGCGCATCGTGGCAGTGCCGGGCACGGGCACCGAACGCTGCGGAAACGGCATGGGCTTTTCTTGAGGCTTGATGCTGATCTGTTCGACCATCTCGTTCCACAGCGACCAGGCATGGGCCGGCGCCGGCGCCAAAAGCGCTAATGCGAGGAGCGATGCGCATTTTACGCGCCGCAGCGCCGGCCCCGCGGGAGAGGGGACCCATCTAAGCTCTTGTTCCATCGGCTGAAATAGATTCCCGCCTTCGCGGGAATGACGTTGCGGCCTGAACTTCATACGCTCCTGCGCGGGAATGACGGTTGGAGGGTTCATTCTATGACCTCTTCCGCGATGCTGAGAGCGTTGTGCCGCTCGAAAATCTTCTTGATTTGCGAGATGGTATGGGCGTCGGACTTCACCATCACCCCGATCTGATCTTCGGAAATCTCGGTGTTATAAAGCTCGCTTCGCATGCGGGCGGGGAGGCCCGCGCAAATCAAAAACCCAAGCACGGTAATGTAAACGCCGCCCAGGATCAGCAATTCGTAGGTGAGGACGAGATCCGGCGGTATGGGAATAATCGGCTTGCCGCCTTTTTGCTGAGCGAAGAAGTTGCCCTGGGACGACGCAAGAAAGAGAAAGCCGAGTATGCCGCCCAGCAGCGAGCCAACGAGGGTGTATTTGCGGATCGGCGCCGGCCGGTGCCCAAGCAGCTCCTCCACGTCCGGATGCTCGATTGGAGATTTTATGGTGACGTCATCCATATTGAGCGCCGGGAAATGGCCATCGCGCACTTCCCGGATGGAATCCGCGGCGCCATCGAAATCGTTGAATAGCCCAAGTACTCGAATAGTGCTCATGCTTCCCTCGCATGTTGCTGGGCCAGCGTCCGGTGATAGACCATTTCTTTCACTTCATACATTGAGACCGACGGCACGAGCTTGCAGAACAGCATGAACAAAAGCCCGAACCAGCCGAAACTTCCAAGCACCATTCCCCATTGTACGAAGCTCGGCCATTGGTCGTGATCTATGGTCCAGGGGTAGTATCCATGGCTGAAGGTTGGGGCCAAAATCATCCAGCGCTCCAACCACATTCCAAGGTTAAGCAGCAGGGAAATGATCATCATCGCAGTTAAATTTCCGCGTATCCCTTTTGAGAGCAGAAGGAATGGCACGACGGAGCCGCAGAAATTCATGGCCCACCAGAATCCGGCATACGGACCGGTGGCTTTTTGGATCAAAAGATCCTTCGCGAACAGATCGTCTCCGTACCAAACGGTGGCGTACTCAATTAGATTTAGGTAGGTCCATACCATTGCGATTGCGAAGGTGAGGCGGCCGACCTTGTCGAGGATCGGCATGGTCATGTATTCTTCGAAACGGAAGGTGTGGCGTAATACTATAAAAAGCGTGATGATTGCAGCGCAGCCCGAGTACAGAGCTCCAGCCACGAAGTAAGGCGGAAATGACGTGATGTGCCATCCGGGTTGTTGCGACACAGCGAAGTCGGATGCGACTATTGAGTGCACCGACACCGCCAAGGGGATCAAGAAACACGCGATGGTGAGATAGGTTACACGAAAGTTGCGCCACTGGCGGTCCGTGCCCATCCAGCCAAGGGCAAGCATGGTGTAAAAATTTTTGCGCCATCCGGTCGAGTTGTCGCGGCAGATCGCGAAATCCGGGATAGCGCCAACATAGAGGAAGAGTACCGACGAGCTCAAATAGGTGAAAATTGCTATCGCATCCCACAACAGCGGGGACTGGAAATTTGGCCATAGCCACCGTTCGCTGGGATAAGGAAGAGAGTAATAGAATTTCCAGAGACGCCCCAAATGCACCATGATAAAAAGACCGGCAGTCATCAGTGAAAACGTCGTCATGGCCTCCGCGAACCGGTAAATCGGCTTTCGCCAATCGGCGTGCATGATGTGCAAGATCGCGGAGAGCAACGTCCCGGAGTGGCTCATTCCAATCCAGAAGATGAAGGTCGCGATGTAGAGCCCCCACACATGCGGGTTATCGAAGTTCGCAACGCCCAAACCTTCGCGCCATTGGTATACTTCGCAGGCGACGCCAATCGAAAACAGGAAAGCAG
>JBKQNN010000042.1:0-4746 GCA_052145975.1 Rhodomicrobium sp.
CCTCCACATTTTCAGCATGCGCCATGCCGGTCACGAGTGCATATACCGGTACCGCGAGGAGTACCGCCCCAAAGAACAGGAAACGGAAATGCAGCGAGCAGGCAGCCGGAATTGCCTGAAATAACAACGCTTGCAGTTCCAGGCCTTTGCGCCGCATATTATGTCCCCAAGATATAAGCCATGATCTCAGCGGCTCTCCCCCCGGCGGAGCTGCACCGCAGTCTTGGCGCTCACGATGGCGGGAAGTTGGCCGCTATCCTCAAGCGGGGAGCCTCGCAAGGGATTGCCCCCGCGCCTATATTGCGCGAAAGATTGGCGAATCAACCGGCGCGCCTGCGCTAAAGCAGCGAAGCGATAGCGCAAACACTTGCGCTCAAGCAGCGAAGCGATAGCGCAAGCGTTTGTGCGCGATCCACAGGGCATTTTCATGGACGGGCTTGAAATCCGGCGCAAGCGCGCGCTTTATCGCGCCAATCATCGCGGCACCAAGGAGCTGGACCTCATCCTGGGGCGTTATGCAAACGATCGCGTTCCGGGCATGGACGAAGCGAGGCTCGCAAGTTTCGAGGAGTTTCTTGCGCTGCCGGATACCGATATCGATCAGTGGGTTCGCGGCTTTGCGGCGCCCGATGGGATTGCGGCTTCCGTGGCGGACATCCGCGTCTATTTGGGTTTGGAGGGGTAAAAGACCCCCTCATCCTGTCCTTCTCCCCAAGGGGAGAAGGGACCCCAGAACTATCCGCAGCGGACTCCCTCTCCCCTTGGGGAGAGGGCAAGGGTGAGGGGGTCTTGAAGTTGTGAAAAGTCAGGTAGCAGCCTTGCATGGCAGTGAAAGAGGACACTCTCGATAAGGCGAAAGCGCCCACGGCGCTGGATAAGCTCGCGGGCGGCGAGGGCACCATTATTGCCGCGGGCGTGCCGGAAGGGTACGACGCGTTCCTGCTCGCTGCCATGGCGCGGCGGCTGCCGGCCGATACCGGGTTCCAGCAAGCGGTGCTGCACATCGCCCGCGACGACCAGCGCCTCGCCGCCATCCGCAGCCAGCTTGAGTTCTTCGCGCCCGGCGCAGAAATCCTGAGCTTCCCGGCCTGGGATTGCGTGCCCTACGACCGCATCTCGCCCGACAGCGACATCGAAGCCCGCCGCATCGCCACTTTGGCCCGCCTAGCCCACGCCAAGGGCGGCAAGCCTGCGCTGATCTTGCTCACCACCGTCAACGCGGCGCTCCAGCGCGTGCCGCCGCTCTCCGCGATCAAGAAAGCCGCCGTGCGCATCGCCACCGGCGCCCGGCTTCCGATGGAGCAGGTGATCGCCCGGCTGGAAGCATCGGGCTTCCATCGCACCGGCACGGTGATGGAGCCCGGCGAATACGCGGTGCGCGGCGGCATTCTCGACCTGTTCGCGCCCGGCCACGCGCGCCCCTGCCGGCTCGACTTCTTTGGCGACACGCTCGAAAGCATCCGCCAATTCGATCCCGTCTCGCAGCGCACCCAAGCCGCGCGCGAGCACATCACCCTCCTGCCCATCAGCGAGCTGCCCTCCGGTGAGGGGCCGGTCAAGCAGTTCCGCCAGCGCTATGTGGAGCTGTTCGGGCCAAGCAAGGGCGACGACGCGCTTTACGAGGCTGTGTCGGCCGGCAGCCGCTATCCCGGCCAGGAGCACTGGCTGCCGCTGTTCTACAGCCACATGGATACGCTGTTCGATTACCTGCCGGATGCGGTGATAACGCTCGACCACTTGGGCGAAGATGCCAAGAACAGCCGGCTGGAAACCATCGCCGACCATTACGAGGCGCGCAAAGAGGGGCTGGAGCACCGCTCCTTCGGCGCGCCGCCCTATAAGCCGCTGCCGCCGGAGGCGCTTTATCTGACGCCCGAGGAGTGGGAGCGGCGGCTTTCGGGCCGGAAACTGCGCCTGTTCACGCCCTTTGCGCAGCCGCCGGCGCCGGGCCTCATCCAGATAGACTTCAAGGGCAAACAGGGCCGGAACTTCGCCATCGAGCGCGCAGAATCCTCCGAGAAGCTGCTCCCCGCCGTGACGGAGCACATCCGCACGCTGCAGGGCCTCGGCAAGCGCGTCATCGTCGCCTGCTGGACCAACGGCGCCCGCGAGCGGCTCGGCGCGATGACGGCTGCGCATGGCATCAAGGAAATCGAAAAAGTTGCCACCATCGCGGCGGCGCGCAAAGCCGCGAAAACCGCGACCAGTTTCGCGCTCTTGGGGCTCGAAAGCGGTTTCGAGACGCCGGATCTGGCCATCGTCGCGGAGCAGGATATTCTGGGCGACCGGCTGATCCGCCGCCGCAAGGCCAAGAAGGCCAGCGACGTCCTGATCGAAGCGTCGAGCCTGACGCCTGGCGACCTCATGGTGCATGCCGATCACGGCATCGGCCGCTTCATCGGGCTGAAGACCATCGACGCGGCGGGCGCCCCGCACGATTGCGTCGAGCTCGAATATGCAGGCGGCGACAAGCTGTTCCTGCCCATCGAGAACATGGAGCTCCTGACCCGCTACGGCTCGGACGATGCGGGCGCGGCCCTCGATAAGCTCGGCGGCGCGTCGTGGCAGGGCCGCAAGGCGCGGCTCAAAAAGCGCATTCGCGAGATGGCTGAGGAGCTTATCAAGGTCGCGGCGCTGCGCGAGACCAAGCCCGCGCCGGTGTTCCAAGTTCCCGAGGGCGCCTACACCGAATTCCTCGCGCGCTTTCCCTATGACGAGACCGACGACCAGCTGGCCAGCATCGAGGCCGTGACCGAGGACCTGGCCAAGGGCCGGCCGATGGACCGGCTCATCTGCGGCGACGTGGGCTTCGGCAAGACCGAGGTCGCCTTGCGCGCGGCCTTCGTCGCCGTGATGGAAGGCAAGCAGGTCGCGGTGGTGGTGCCGACGACGCTGCTCGCCCGCCAGCATTTCCAGACCTTCTGCGAGCGTTTCCGCGGCTTCCCGGTGAAGATCGCGCAAGCCAGCCGCCTCGTTTCCGCGAAGGATATGAGCCGGATGCGGGAGGAGCTGAAAAACGGGCAGGCGGACATCGTGGTGGGCACGCACGCGCTGCTGGCCAAGTCCATCGAGTTCAAGGATCTGGGCCTGCTCATCGTCGACGAGGAGCAGCATTTCGGCGTCGGCCACAAGGAGCGGCTGAAGCAGCTCCGCGAGGACGTGCATGTGCTGACGCTGACCGCGACGCCGATCCCGCGCACGCTGCAACTTGCGCTCACTGGCGTGCGTGAAATGTCGGTGATCGCCACGCCGCCCGTCGACCGGCTAGCCGTGCGCACCTTCATCACGCCGTTCGACCCTGTGACGCTGCGCGAGGCGCTCCTGCGCGAGCGTTATCGCGGCGGCCAAAGCTTCTACGTGGTGCCGCGCATCGCCGATCTCGACGACGTCGCCGCGTTCCTGCGCGAGCAGGTGCCCGAAGTCCGCTTCATGCAGGCGCATGGCCAAATGTCCCCGTCGCAGCTCGAAGACATCATGGCGGCGTTCTACGACAAGCAGTTCGACGTGCTGCTCTCGACCACCATAGTGGAATCCGGGCTCGATATCCCGAACGCGAACACACTGATCGTGCATCGCGCCGATATGTTCGGGCTCGCCCAGCTCTACCAGCTTCGCGGCCGCGTGGGCCGCTCAAAAACGCGCGCCTACGCCATGTTCACTATCCCGCCCAACGGCAAGATCACCGCGCAGGCGGAAAAGCGGCTCAAGGTGCTGCATTCGCTGGATAGCTTGGGCGCGGGCTTCACGCTGGCGAGCCACGATCTCGACCTGCGCGGCGCGGGCAACCTCCTGGGCGAGGAGCAATCGGGCCACATCAAGGAAGTCGGCTACGAGCTTTACCAGTCCATGCTCGAAGAGGCCGTCAAATCGCTCAAGGAGCATGGCTCGGAGGACCGGGACGAGCAGTGGTCGCCCACCATCAACGTCAGCCTGCCCGTGCTGCTGCCCGAAACCTATATCCCCGACTTGCAGGTGCGCCTGGGGCTTTACCGGCGGCTTTCCGGCCTGCACGAAAGTGCTGACCTGGAGAACTTCTCCGCCGAGCTCGCCGACCGCTTCGGGCCGCTGCCGGAAGAGGTGAAGCACCTCCTGACTGTGGTGCAGATCAAGAACTATTGCCGCCGCGCCGGCATCTCGCAGGTGGATGCGGGGCCAAAGGGCGCCGTCATCACGTTCCGCAACAAGCGCTTCGCCAATCCGCAAGGCCTCGTGAAGTTCATGTACGATAACGGGGCCGCGGTGAAACTGCAGGCCGACCACAAGCTCGTGTTCAGGGCGGAGTGGGAGGAGGGCCTGGAGCGGCTTCGCGGCGCCCGCGCGCTGGTACGCGAGCTTGCCGATGTCGCGGAGCGCAAGGAGCCGGCGCTGCCGCAAACCGCCAGCGGCGAGGCCATGCCGCGCCTCAATATCGGCAAGCCGAAGCAGCAGACCCCCGTAGCACCCGTGAAGAAAGCCCACGCTCCGGTCACCCCGGCCGCCTTCAAACTGCCTCCGCGCGGCTTCGGTAAGCGCGGCAGCTAGTGCAGCCGGCCCGAAGTGGCGGCGCCAATGGCTGCAATCTTCCAGATAGTGAGTCTGCGAGGCAACAGGCGCTTCAGGCTGGAGAACCGTCTGCGGCGACCTCCGCAAGCACGCTTATGGCTCAACCAGATCCATGGGCACATGGCAGCCACACTTCGCAGCCGCACTTCCTGTGGATCCGCTCTAACTTTTGTTGACAATAGCGGGTCGGGGAATAACTGTTTC
>JBKQNN010000043.1:0-4395 GCA_052145975.1 Rhodomicrobium sp.
GCCGCCAAAAAGAAAGCCAAGGTCAAGATAGGATAATCGGCTTGCTAACGTCAGCGGGAGATCCCCCGGCTCTGCCGGGGAGGCAGTAGCAGTTTGACGTCTTCGGCGGTCCTTCGATGGAATTCCAACGTGAGCAGCCACGCACACGGAAGGAACTCCACCGATGGACGAGTATCAGAGCCTAAGCCACACGGTTTGGGACTGCAAATATCATATTGTTTTTATTCCGAAGTGTCGCCGCAAGACGCTGTATTTCGAGCTTCGCCGCTATCTCGGCGAGGTATTTCACAAGCTCGCGGCGCAGAAGGAATCGAAGATCGAGGAGGGGCATTTGATGCCGGATCACGTGCATATGATGCTTTCGATCCCGCCGAAATACGCCGTGTCGCAGGTGGTTGGCTTCATCAAAGGCAAGAGCGCAATCCATCTCGCCAGGGTTTACGGCGAGAAGAAGCGCAATTTCGTGGGGCAGCACTTCTGGGCACGCGGGTTCTTCGTGAACACAGTGGGGAGAGATGAGGAAGCGATCCGCGCTTATATCCGCAACCAGGAGAAGGAAGACCAAAGGCTCGACCAGCTCAACCTTTGGCGCTGACCATGCCACCTTCAGGTGGCCCAAAACTTCGGGGCCGCGTCAGCGACCCCATCGTAAGCGGTGCTCCGCTCACGCGGCCTGAGCCTGCGTTTCGGCCGTGACATATGCCCAGGGCATAAGCTCGTCGATGCGCTTCGCAGGCCAGAGCTTAACGAGCTTCGTCAGCACATCGGCAAGCCAAGCCTGCGGATTGACGCTGTTGAGCTTGCAGGTCTCAAGCAGTGACGCGATGATCGCCCAGTTTTGCGCGCCCTGATCGTGCCCGGCGAACAGGCTATTCTTTCGATTCAGAGCCACTGGGCGGATCGAACGCTCGACGGTATTGGAATCGATTTCGATGCGGCCGTCATCCAGGAAGCGGATCAAGCCGTCCCATTGGTTCAGGCCATAATTGATGGCATCGCGAACCGGCGATGCCTTGGGAAGGCGCTTGAGGCAGTCCTCGAACCAGGATTTCAGCTCCTCGATTTCTGGCCGGGACCGGGCTTGGCGCACGGCAAGCCGCTTCTCCGGCGGCTGCCCGCGGATCTCCGCCTCGATCTTGTACAGCTTCTGAATGCGCTCCAACGCCTTCTGGGCGATGGGAGCCGGGCCTTTGGCGGCGATTTCGTAGAAGCGCCGGCGCAGGTGAGCCCAGCAATAGGCGAGCATCACCGGCCCGCCGCCGCGATCTGGACGGGCGAGGATATTGTAGCCGTCATAGCCGTCCACCTGGAGGATGCCGTTGAAGCCCTCCAGCAGCGCCTGCACATATTTGCCGCCGCGCCCTGGCGCGTAGGAATAGGCCACGGCGGGCGGCGCCGTGCTGCCCCAGGGCCGGTCATCGCTGGCGATGGCCCAGAAGTAACCGGACTTGGTCTTGCCGCGGCCCGGATCCAGCACTGGGCAGCGCGTCTCATCGGCGAACAGCTTGTCCCGGCTTTTCAAGATCGCAAGGAGGCGGTCATGAAGCGGTTCGAGTTCCGCCGCGGCAGCCCCTACCCAGGCTGCCAGAGTCGAGCGGTCGAGCTGAATGCCTTGGCGGGCGAAGATTTGCGCCTGACGGTATAGCGGCAGGTGATCGGCGTATTTCGACACGACAACACCGGCAACCAGCGCTTCGGTGGGAATGCCGCCTTCGACCAGCCGGGGCGGTGCAGGCGCTTGCACGACGGCCTCTTCGCATTCGCAGCCATATTTGGGACGGCGGGTGACGATGACGCGCAGTTGCGCCGGTACCTTGTCCAGGCGCTCGGATTTATCTTCGCCAATGACATGCATGGCCTTGCCGCAACAGGGGCAGACCGTGCTTTCCGGCTCGATGACCTGTTCGATGCGGGGCAGGTGCGCGGGAAGCGCCCCACGGTTGGCGCGGCGTTTCTTGGTGCGCTCGCGTTTAAGCTCTGGGTCCTTCTTTTCTTCCCCGGCTTCCGCCTTGGCGCTGGCGGTCTCCAGCTCTTCCAGCGCCAGATTGAGCTGGTCTTCGCTCAGCCGCTCGGATTTGCGCCCGAAGTGCGCGCGCCGCAGCTGGGCGATGAGGTGATGAAGCTTCTCGTTGGCGGCGGTGAGTTCGTCGCGCTCGGCAGCCAGCCTGTCGCGCTCCTCAATAAGAAGCCGCTTCCCGGCGCGTTCCGCCAGGATCATGGCGCGCAGGGCGTCAGGATCGCAGGGGAGCATTTCGGGTAAAGCGGTGGTCATGGCAGTATATCTATCCGATTTGCAGCATGATTTCAGCTAGAAGTCGCATCTTTAAGGGGTAATACCACCATTTATTGTGTTGCCGTGGGCCGTGCAACCCGCCGCATGTGAACGCGGGTCCACTGCAGCCCTTCCAAAAGCGCGGACAACTGCGCGGGCGACAGACGCATCACGCCGTCCTCGATTTTGGGCCAGTAGAATTTGCTGCCCTCCAGACGTTTGATCAGCAGGCAAATCCCTGTGCCGTCCCAAAACAGCAGCTTTATTCTGTCAGCCCGTTTCGAACGGAAGACGTAGATCACGCCCGAGAACGGATCGGCCTTGAACTCCGCTTCCACAAGCGCTGCCAGGCCCATGACGCCTCTTCTGAAGTCAACCGGCTTCGTGGCGATCAGCACCCGCACATTGGTTGGCGGCACGATCATGCGATAGCTTTCACGGCGGAAAGCACAACCGCCAGCGCTTTACCGTCGATGCCGCCATGCAAGCGGATCGTGGCGCGGCCAAGCACGATTTCGATCTGGCATGCGCCAGCAATTACCGCCGGCGTTTCAACCGGCGCCACGGCAGGCCGTTCATCGGCGATCGTCACCGGCGCGAAGGCTGGCATTCCGCCGGACGCTCCTCCGCACAGGCGCCTGGCCGCCTCGCGCTTGCGCAATCCGTTCCGCCACGTAAATAATTGCTGCGGCCGCAAGCCGTGCCGCCGCGCCACATCGGAGATTACCGCCCCCTCTTGGCAACTCTCCGCGATAATCGCCAGCTTCTCTTCGTCCGTCCACTCCCGGCGCCGTTCCACGCCCGTGATTACCTCGACCCGCTGTAGCGGCGGCGCGGCCTTCGTTTTGACCCTACGGTCAACATTATGGTTGAAACGATCGTAGCTCATGGGCACGCATCATGCCCTCGCTCGAAAATGCCCGGAAGATGCCCTGGGAGCACCGCTTACACCCATCTGCCGCTTCGAGCGGCTCCAATTATAAAGCCCCCGGCTTTGCCGGGGGATATTTACACCTTGCGGGCATCGAGCGCGGCGAACGTCAGCATAAAGCCGGTGAACAAGAGGCTGATGCCGACATAAAGGCCCAAAATATACTCGCTCGATTGCGGCCAGCCCGCGATCACAAATCCCGCGAGCGCGAGATCGACCAGCCCGCCGAGCAGCACAAGCACCCAGCGCCTAGTATCGCCTTTGATCGCAAAGGCGAACATGAAGCTCGCGATGCCGTGCACGATGAAGTAGGCGGTCAGCAGCATGGTGAGCGTGACCGCGCCTTGCAGCGGAAACAGTGCAATGATAATGCCAACGCTCGCGGCCAGAATGGCGAGCAAGAGCGAGGGCAAGTAGCCAGGCGCGTGCGGCGCGCGGACGAGCGTGACCGCTCTGAATACACCCGAAAAGACTAGCAGCCAGCCGGCGAAGGCAGCAATTGCCACCGAGGCGATGACAGGCACTGCAATCGCCAAGGCCCCCAAAAGGGCGAACAAGAGACCTTGCACCACGAACATCTGCCGATGGTCCTTGAGGCCGCGGCGCACGGCACCGGCCAGTTCCTCTTCATCGATGCCAGTCAAGTTCATGTTCGTCTCCTTTTCGCGCAAGAATCCAAGTCCGTGCTCTGCGCTGAGCGGATATGAAACAACATAATCAGCATGTGGTGCAGTGGTGTGACGATTGAAAGAGCCGGGAGCGTTGCCATTATCGCGAGATGGCGTAAGCCACAGTGGCGAGCTAGCAAAGCACTGGTGCCCGGTTTGTTTTCTTGACTTGCCGATTTTCCGGGTTAGCGGAGATCGGATGCCGGGCAAGGGGCAATTATCTGATAAGGACTGAGTTGGCCATCACCGGCCGGCGCACCGGTAAGGAAGAACGCTTATGACGCGGTACAACATCCCGTTAGGCAGGATTCTGGGAATTCAGATCGGTCTAGATTACTCCTGGTTTGCTATCTTCGCGTTGCTCACTTGGATGCTATCTGGCAGTTATTTTCCAGCCGAGTTCAAGGGCTGGCCGCCATTCTTGTATTGGGTTATGGGCGCGCTCACGGCCATCATGTTTTTCGTGAGTGTGCTGCTCCATGAACTGGGGCACTCCGTGGTGGCGCTGCGGTACAAAATTCCGG
>JBKQNN010000044.1:0-7129 GCA_052145975.1 Rhodomicrobium sp.
AGCTTGCGAAGCTGGCCCTGTACCGCACCAACATTTCCTTGCCGTGCAGCACAAACAGCTCGCGGTATTCGGAAAGTCTTTTTGCGGCCATCAGAAAAGCGCCGCCCAGCCAAAAGGCCAAAATGACCGACGATGGCGGCAGGGTTGCCGGGTCCACGATGGCCCAGCCAATCGTCAGGCGCAGCGGATTGTTGACGGACTCCGATATTACATCGAGATAGGCTTCGTCCTTGGTCCTAAGCGGCGGCACGTTGTAAACCACCCCTTGCAGCGCGAAAATGCAGCCAGCGAAAAACAGGGTCTTGCTGGCGGCAAGCCCGCAGCCGAGCCCCACGCCAAGCAAGGCGAGCCATTCGGCCAGCACTACAGGTCCGAGCAACTCGCGCTGTACAGCGGAGCGCTTGCATTTTTCTGGATGGTAGCGGTCGAAGTCGCGGTCGAGCCATTCGTCGATCGCGTAATTGGCCGAAGCGACGCAGATCGCCATGACGAGGCCGAGTACGGCATTCGCGGCCAGGGATTCCACGCGGACGCCCCGGAGTTGATAGGCCAGCGCCATGCCAGGTACGATGAAGACGTGCTTGGTGGCATGGTCGAAGCGGGCGATTGCGAGATAATCGGCAAATGTGCCGCGCTTGCCGCCACCCTGCGCTTCTTCGCGCGGCGCCAACAGGCCCCACGCCGTTTTTTCTTTGCTGCCCACCCAAGTCCCCAAGCCGCTTCGACCGCGTTGGGAAGTGTGAACGGTGCGGCTGGTTCCGGCCTGACTTGACCTGTGCAGCTTCGCGAAAGCCGCGAGCGGTAACGCTCCGGCAAAGCCGGAATGTAGGGCAGCTTTTGCGGGCGAAAATGTATCCAGCCGTCAAGCCACTCGTTTGGCTCGCACTTCTTGTAGTTCTCGAATTTGCGCTGCAGGCAGCAGGCTCTCCAGCCGCCATCGGCGTGATCGACGTGAACCACATGCCTACTGTCATTGCGGCGTTTGCGGCGGTTTGGATTGCCGTTCTGACGTTGCTGGCATCGCTCGGGGCGGATGCGCGCCGGTGGCCCATCCTGCGCTGCGAGCCGCCGCTGCTGCCATGGCTGGCCGGCGGCCTTTGCCTTCTCACAGGCTGGCTCGCGGGAACCCTCTGGCCGAATTCTGGCGACGAGCACGCCTACACCTTCATTGCGGACACGTTTCTGGCCGGGCGCTTCAGCAACCCGCCTCCGCCGGACCCTGAGCTGTTCCAGCACTTTCACATCTTCACGATTGGGGGCAGGACCTTCGGCCAGTTTCCGCCGGGATGGCCGCTCCTACTGGCGCCATTCCGGGCGGCGGGCTTGGATTGGCTCGCCAACCCGCTGCTGACGGTTCTTATGGGCGTGAGCCTGCTTGGCGCCATGCGGCACTTACGGGTTGAACCGAAGATACAAGAGCTTGCGCTAATCTTGGTGCTGGCGTCGCCGTTCGTGCTGTTCAATGGCGGCTCGATGTTCTCGCACACACTCTGCGGCGCGGCGGCTTGCGCCATCGTCTGGCGGCAGCTCGCGGACGAGGAGCGGCCCTCCCTTTGGCGCAAGACGCTCATCGGCGCACTGTTCGGCGTGCTCCTGCTGACGCGATACGAGGCGTTCGCGATCCTGGCCGCGCTGTTCGCCGCGGACCGCCTATGGTACAGGCGCGGCGGCGCCTTCATCGACGCCGTGCCGATGCTGCTTGGGATTTCGCCGTTCTGCGTCTTCCATCTAGCCTACGACTTGGCGATTACCGGCGATCCTCTGCTGACGCCGGCCGCATTGACCAACCCCGGCGCGACCTTCCGCGAGGCTTTCGTACATCCGTGGGACATGGCCTGGCGGGCGGGCCAGCACACCTTATTTTGGACCGCCCTGCTTGGATTGTATGGCGGCTTCACGCTGACCGCGCTGCAAATACCCGCAATCGCGAGCAAGGCCAAGTGCTACACGCTGCGCTACTTCGATCTCGCCTTGCCCGCGACGATGCTGTTCTTCCTCTACTTCCCTTTCGATGGCGGGCACCAGTACGGTCCGCGCTACTGGTTCTTTGCGTGGCCGCTTGCCGCACTATCGGTGGTTACTGGATTGGTGGCGCCGGAAGGAACGTTCCGGCTTTGGGGCGTGCGGCGGTTCGCGTTTGCCGGTTTCGTTGCCGCGAACCTGGTGGTGTGTGCGATTTCCATGCCTTGGCTCATTGCCACAACGCGGGCCTATATCGCTGCGCGGCACGAGATTTACGCGAGCGCCCCTCCCGTGACGCCGGCAACCGTGCTGGTGCCAAACCGCGTGCTGCGGCTGTGGCCCTGGCCCATCTACGGCAGAACGGACTCGAACCTTGATTTCACGCGCAACGCCATCGATTTCGACGGGCCGCTGCTCTATGGCCTGCTCAATGCGCCGGACGCGCTAGCGCGCGCCTGCCGGCTGCCGGGGCGCGCCGTGTTCGTGTGGCGCGGACCTAACGATCTGGCCCGCGCGGATTGTTCAGGGCAATAAATAGGCGTTGGCGCCGAACAGAACGAGGCAGATCCCGATGACCTTGGCGACCTCGACATCCCACCCGAACAGGATATTGGAAACGCCGAGCTTGGGCGATACGCAAAGCGCCAGGATGTTGCCGACGATTATCAGCGGCCAAATCAGCATCAAGGGCAGCAAAATGATGGCCACTGGCACGGCTCCAAACTGTTTTCTTAAGGAGTCCTGCTGACCGTATGTGAAGCGCGCGATGGCCAAGCTGAACAGAATGTATAGCACAACGAAATCTAAAGGCGGCGTCGGCACATTGATATGATAAGTGGCAAACTGCCACCGCAAATAGTCGATAAGTTTTTCCCCAAAAGGATAGAAAGCCGCCCGGTAGACGCTCAGCAACGCATTGAGGCCGGGGGCGAGCCCAAAGTTTATGTACTTCTCGATCAGGCTGAACAAGGAAATAGCGCCGACGAAGACGGCGATCCACCGGAAGATACTCATGACGCAACTCATCCGCTATGGCTGCTGACCTGCACGGTCCACGCAACTTGATACAATCAGAGATTGCACCAAGAATGCCTAATTATCGGTGAAGGAAATCCCCGGACAGACGCCAAAATTGCATTCCCCCGGCTTGACGGCCTTTGGGCAGCCTTAGCCGGTCTGCAAGAGCCGCATGGCGTCGTCGCGTTCGAACAAGGCCGGGCATCGGCGCGGCCAGCCCTTGCGCGGATTTGAGATAAGCGTCGCGGGAGATGATGTACTTAGAAAGGTCCGCCGCGCGGACCGGTGCCTAAGCGAGTTCGAGCCTCAGGGTCTTGCCCAGTGTTTTTGCCGCGCGTTTCAGTGTAGCGAGGGTCACACTGTCGTTATCAGGATCGAGCAGGCGGTCAAGCTGCGCGCGTGCCGTTCCCATTTGCTCGGCCATGGCGGTTTTGGTGAGGCCCTTCTGCTTCATCGCTTCGGCGATCTGTGCGGCGATCACCTTCTTGGTGGCGGCGTAGCTCGCCTCTTCAAGGATGCCCTCTTCGGCAAGGAAGCTCTCCAAACTGGTGCCGTGGTGCTTTTTTTTTGTCATGCAGTCATCTCCTTCAGCCGCTTCATGGCAAGCTCGATCTCGTCTTGCGGTGTCTTCTGCGTCTTCTTGATGAAGCCGTTCAGCAATACGATTTCGCCAGCGTCGAAGGCGAAGATGACGCGGGCAATGCGGCGGTCCGGCAGTCTTGAACGCACTTCCCACAAGCCTTCGCCAAGAGACCGGCATAGGGGCAGACCAAGAGGCCAGCCCTGTTGCACGGCCAAAATATCGGCGCCGACGACCCGGCGGCTGTCTCGATCGAGGCTCTTAAGCCACTCGCGTACCGGTTCACGCCCGCTACCCGTGGCGTAAAAGACAACAGGTAATGTTTGCGATTGTGACGCCATCGGATATAGGCAATGTATCAAAATTGATGCAGGCGAACAAGCTTCATTTGGGAAGGCCGCGAGGCCGGTTGCGGCGGCTCGCAGGACTCTAGGCGCAGTTCAATGGCCCGCACCAGCAACATCTACGCTTATTCCAGGGACGGCGACGTATATTCAATAACATGCTATGTTCGCACCATGATCGAAGCCCTTATCCGCAGTATCGAACAGAAGAAGGCGCAGCTCGACCGTTTGCGCCCGCTCTCGGCGGCCGCCTTGGCGCAGCTCCAAAAGCACTACGATGTCGAGCTGACCTATACGTCGAACGCCATCGAGGGCAATACGCTCACGCTGCGCGAAACGGCCGAAGTCATCGAGCATGGCATTACGGTTGGCGGCAAATCGCTGCGCGATCACCTCGAAGCCGTCGATCATTACGACGCTCTGTTATGGATGCGCGAACTCGCTGCGACCGCGAAGCCCATCGGCGAGGACGCGGTGTGCGAGCTGCATAGGCGCATTGTCGCGCGTAGCCAGCCCGGATTGGCGGGCGTTTACAGCGAGCTTCCGCGCCGGATCGCGGGTTCGCCCGTTATCTTTCCAAACCCGGCCAAAATCCCGGCGCTCATGCAAGACTTCGCCGCATGGCTGAACGCTGCGGCCCCCGCGCCGGCCGTGGCCTTCGAAGCCCATTTCCGCCTCACCGCCATCCACCCCTTCGGCGACGGCAATGGGCGCACGGCGCGTCTCTTGATGAATCTTTTGCTGGTACGCGCGGGTTATCCGCCGGTCACTGTGCGTCCCGAAGACCGCAAGACCTATCTCGACGCTTTGGAGCGCGGCTCGCTCACAGGCGATCTGCTGCCTTTTCAGCGCTTGATGCACGAGCGGCTGAACGCGGCCTTGGACGAATATTTGAGCGCTTTGGCGGAGGCGCTTCCCGAGCCAAGTCTCCCCGGAAACCCCGCCTCCGGAGAGCCAACGCCCCAGGGCTGATTACGCGGTGGCGGAAAGCCACTCATACCAGATCCGGCTGATCGCTTCCCGAAGTCCCCCCTCATCATGTCCTTCTCCCCGAGGGGAGAAGGGACCCTAGAACTACCCGCAGCGAGAATTCTAGGGTCCTCTCTCCCCTTGGGGAGAGAGACAGAGTGAGGGGGTCTTCGCGAACTAATCAACCGGATTTCGTATCATTCGGTTCGCCGGACAGCGTGTACGTTGTGCTCTCTCACTTTGGAGATGAAACGGCGGCGGATCTCTTCGAACAGCCCTTCCGGCAACAGGCCGAATGCCACGCTTGCGGCATCGCCTTGCCGCGCCGGGCGCAAGTCTGGCCCCGGCCAGAAAAAGCGATTGGCTTCGGTCAACACCACCCAGGAGCGTTCGTTATCGAGGCCAAGGCGGCGCTTGGTAGCGGGTGGAATTTCAATTGCATCCTCTGTGTGCCTTGGCGCCGCATGGGTGATCGGGAGCACCGTCACGATTTTATCGCCGTTCTCATCGGTGATGGCCAAGACGATGGCGCAACGACGATCCTTAACGCCTTCCTCTTGCCCCTTGAGATGCTCTTCAAGCCAGAGATAGCTGTAGCGGATGACAAGGCCCGGCGCCGGTTCGGGTAAAGGCACGCCGCTACTTCAGTTCGGAGTTGAAAGCCTTCGCGGCTTCCGGCACGCGCGCGGCTTCGAGAGCGGCGATATCGGCATCCGTAAAGTTGCCCAAACCGAGAACCTGGCGTTCGCGCCGCTTCAGCCGGCGATATTCATCGGCCGAGATCAACACTGTGGATTCCCGTCCGTTGCGGGTGACGGCCACCGCCTCTCTGAGGGCGAGGTCCTGGTAGCGCCCGATATTGCGCTGAAACTCCGCTGCGGAAACTTTCATCATTGCCTTACTCCCATGCAACTCATGTACAATACATGAGCTGCATAATTCGGTCCAGGCATTCGGTGCCGCTGCGTGCTGACTTGGCGAGCGGCTCACGAGCGATGTGCGGACGAGCGCAAGGGCTTTAGCCCGCCTGTAAGAGGCGCATGGCGTCGGCGCGCTCGAACAGGGCGAGGCATCGGCGCGCGGCCAGCCCTTGCGCGGATTTGAGATATGCGTCGCGGGCGAGGATGTACTTCGAAAGATCGGCCGCGCGCTCGATTAGCGGTGCCGCCTGTGGCCATGGCGCGAGGCGGAAGCCTGGATCGCCGCTTTGGCGCGCGCCTAGAACCTCGCCGCCGCCGCGCAGCCGCAGATCCTCCTCGGCGATCACGAAGCCATCGTCGACCTGCCGGAGGATATCGAGCCGCGCCTTGGCGGTCTCCGAAAGTGGAGCCTTGTAAAGCAGCACGCAAGAGGATTGCGCCGAGCCGCGCCCCACGCGCCCGCGCAGCTGGTGAAGCTGGGCCAGGCCGAACATCTCGGCGTTCTCGACAATCATCACCGTGGCGTGGGGCACGTTGACGCCCACCTCGATAACCGTTGTCGCAACCAGGATCGAAGTTTCGCGCGCGGCGAAGGCGGCGATGGCGGCATCCTTGTCCGCGCCGGAGAGCTTGCCGTGCACCAGCCCCACGCGCTCGCCGAAGACTTGGCGCAGATAAGCGGCGCGCTCTTCGGCGGCCGCCATTTCGCGCATGGTATCGCTTTCGACGGCGGGGCACACCCAATAGACCTGCGCGCCTTCCTTGAGCGCGCGGTGCAGGCCCTGAACCAGCTCCTCCAGCCGGTCCTGCGGGATCGCGCGCGTCGAGACCGGCTTGCGGCCGGCGGGCTTCTCCGTAAGCTTGGACACATCGAGGTCGCCGTGCACCGACAAGAGCAGCGTGCGCGGGATCGGCGTCGCGGTCATGACCAGAATATCGGCATCGCCGCTGCGGGCTTTTTCCTGGAGCGCCAGCCGCTGGGCCACGCCGAAGCGGTGCTGCTCGTCCACGATGGCGAGGCCGAGATCGTTGAAGACCACATCGGGCTGGAACAGCGCGTGCGTGCCGGCAACGATCTGGATCGCGCCCGTGCTCAACTTTTCGAGCAAAGCCGCGCGCGTCTTGCCTTGCTCGCGGCCCGATAGATAGCCGAGCGTAACGCCGGCCGCCTCGCAAAGCGGCGTCAGCGTATCGAGGTGCTGCCGCGCGAGTACGTCGGTCGGGGCCATGATCGCGGCCTGCGCCCCGGCCTCGACCGTTGCCGCCATCGCAAGTGCTGCGACCACGGTCTTGCCCGCGCCGACATCGCCTTGCAGCAGGCGCAACATGCGGCGCGG
>JBKQNN010000045.1:0-8571 GCA_052145975.1 Rhodomicrobium sp.
GAGCGTGCCCGCCGCAGCCTGGAGCGCCGCATCCGCGCCGCCCATATCGGCCGCTTCAAGCCCTTGTGCGACTTCGACTGGAACTGGCCCAAAAGCTGCGACCGGGCCGGCATCGAAGGGCTGATGCAGCTCGATTTTCTCAAGGATGCAACCAACGTTGTGCTCACCGGTCCCAACGGCACCGGCAAGTCCACACTGGCGCAAAACATCGCCCATCAGGCCGTCATCCAGGGGCATACCGTCATGTTCGTTAGCGCCGGACAAATGCTCGGCGATCTCTCCGCCCTCGACAGCGATTCCGCCCTCCGCCGGCGGCTGCGTTATTACGCGGCCCCGCGGCTCCTGGCCGTCGACGAGGTAGGTTACCTCTCCTATTCCAACCGCCACGCCGATCTGCTGTTCGAGCTGATCAGCCGCCGCTATGAGCAAAAAAGCACCATCGTCACCACCAACCGGCCCTTCGCCGAATGGCGCGAGGTCTTTCCAACCGCCGCTTGCGTCGCCTCGCTCATCGACCGGCTCGTCCATCACGCCGAAGTCTTCGCCATCGACGGCGAGTCCTACCGCCTCAAGGAAGCCAACGAACGCGCCCAGAAAAAAGGGCGTCAACGCCGCGGAGCCAAAGCATGAAACCGCCATCGCCGCCAGGCTTGCCGTTGACAATCCCATTCGCAATCCCGGCCTATTGGACGCCGGAACAGGCGATGGCTGTCGTCGAACTGCTCGACGATCTTCGTAAGCGCATCTGGGCGCATTACCAATTGCAGCTGATCAATCTCTACAGGGAGGAATACGGCCCCAGCCGCGCCGGTCCATCCGATATCGCTGACGACGATTTGCCGTTCTGAGCCATCCAGCATTCTCACGCAGCCAGGGGCCAATCGCGGCCCCTTCTTTGTGCCCGGTAAAGGCCGCCGTCATCTATGTGCTCTTTTACGCCGACGCTAACAATAGGCTCGTCCAGCAGGCCGTCGCCGTTGCGCCGGCACCTTATCACACCATCGTAAGCCCCGAGAATTCCAACGATTCCTAAAATTGGGGGAATGAAGGGGATACGCATTTGCGAGGTTTGCACCCGAGGATTATGTACGCATCCGCGCCGAGCCTCCCGTTGATGGGGTGTCTTTGGCTGCAAACCTGCGCCGGGCAATCGAAGAGGCGGAAGCGTTTGTGGCTGCGATGCCCACCGAGGCCATAGGACGATTGTTTCTTAAAGATGGCATTCCGGTGCAGCCTGACCCAGCCCGCCTTGCAGACTATTTGTTCCATGAGCCCGAGCGGCGCGGCCATTGGCCAACCGCTCCGGACATCACCTCCGCCATGCTGGAGAAATTGCGGCAGCCCGCGTAGTCTGCTTGCCTCGATATAGAGCGAAAACCAATTATAAAGAAGGCCGCACAATGATTGATGGCGAACAACCGGCTCATTCGCGCGAGGTTGAGGAGCGATATCTTGCGATCAAGGAGCGGGTGTGGCGCGCGGCGGATGCCTGTGGGCGCGAGCCGGCGGCCGTGAAGCTGGTGGCCGTGACCAAGAACTTCGCGGAGGCGGACATTCTGCCGGTCCTGCGCCAGGGCCATCGCAATTTCGGTGAGAACCGCGTGCAGGAAGCCATGCACAAATGGCCGGCCTTGCGCGAGCAGTTCGAGGGCGTGGAGCTGCATCTGATCGGGCCGCTGCAGACGAACAAGGTGCGCGAGGCGGTGGCGTTCTTCGATTGCATCGAGACCGTGGACCGGCCGAAGCTCGCGGCGGCGCTTGCGGCGGAGATTAAGCGGCAAAACCGCGCACCGAAGCTGCTTATTCAGGTGAATATCGGGCTTGAGCCGCAAAAGGCCGGCGTCGCTCCCGCCGATGCGGAGAAGTTCCTGGAGCAATGCCAGCGCGAGTTCGGGCTTACCATGAGCGGCTTGATGTGCATCCCCCCCTTCGACGAGGACCCGCTACCGCATTTCGAAGCCTTGGCAGCGTTGCGCAACCGGCTCGGGCTCACCGAGCTGAGCATGGGCATGAGCGCCGATTTCGAGATCGCCATCCGCGCGGGCGCCACCATGGTGCGGGTCGGCACCGCGATTTTCGGCCACCGTTGATACCAGCTGTCATAAGTTTTGACCGCTTTGGAACACTCCCCGTCATCGCGAGGCCGCCTTGGCGGCCGTGGCGATCCAGCAGCAACATCAGTGACTTGACCCTGGATTGCTTCGCTCCGCTCGCAATGACGGCGGGAGGTCAAAACTTATGGCGGTTGGTCTGAGACGATTTGCGAAGACCTCCCGCCTCTCCAGGCTGCAATCGCCAAAGAGATCGAAGCAGGAAGCTGAAATCGCATAAAAAAGGGGCGCACCCAAGGAGTGCGCCCCAAAGCTTTCTTTGCCTTGAAAGTGAAGGTTACCCAGTCCGCCGCTGCCACCAGCCCTTGCGGGCTGGGCCGGTCCTTGCGGGCTTCGGTTTCGGCTTCTGAACCGGCGCGGGGGCGGCCGGAGCTTCCGGCGCTGGGGTCAGATCGAAGGCTGGCTCGGGCGCCGCCTCGCTTAGCCCAGCGGCCGGCATGTTTGCCGGCTCCTCCGGCAGAGGCGCGGCCGCAAGCACGGGCTCAGGCGCGGCCTCAAGCGGAGCTTCATCCGCCGGCTGAGGCGCGCTTGGCAGTTCCTGTGCCGCCGGTTCGCGGCTTACGGGTTCCAACACCGCAGTCTTTGGAAAATGGAGATCGAAACCCAGGACGGGCTGCTCGCCGAGGCCCGGTATGGCCCCGCTCTCGGGTTTCGCGAATTCGGCGCCGCCCGCCATCTCGTCGCGGTGACGCCTGCCTCCGCGTCTGCCCCGGCGGCGGTTACGGCGGAATTCTTGATCGCTTTCGCCGCCATTCCTGGACGCGGCCCCTTCGGAAAGGACGGGCTTTGCGGCGTCTTCATCGGTGCCGGCCTCATCCGCCTCTTCCTCCGCGCCGCCTTCATCGCCGGCAGCGGCTTCAAGATCCGGCGAACCGGCGCCATTCTGGAACCCAGCTTCGTGGGAGGATTCACCGCGCCCGCGCCGGCGCTTGCGCTTGCGCCGCTGCGCACGCTTCTCCTCGCTATCCCCGCCGGCTTCTTCCTCGTCCTCGCCCGCGGCCTGCGAAGGCTCCATCTGGATCGCCTTCGATTCCACGACCGCAGGCGCATTCGCCGCCGCGCCGCGCGTCAGTACGAAGGTGCCGCCAACGGCGTTTTCGTCCATCTGGATGACGATGGACACGCCATAGCGCAACTCGATGTCGCGAAGATAGGCGCGCTTGTGATTGAGGATATAGAGCGAGGCCTCCGTCGATGCGCTCGCGGTAAGGTCCGCCGCGCCTTGCGTGCGCAGGTGGTCCTCGATCGAGCGCAGGATCATGAGCGCAACGGACTCGGTCGAGCGGATGTGGCCAACGCCCTGGCAGACCGGGCACGGCATGGTCGAAACCTCGACGACGCCTTGGCGCAAGCGTTGGCGCGACATCTCCATGAGCCCGAAATGGCTGATGTGCCCGACCTGAATGCGCGCGCGGTCGTGGCGCAGCGCTTCCTTCAGCCTGCGTTCCACGGCGCGGTTATTGCGCCGCTCGTCCATGTCGATGTAGTCGATGACGATCAAACCGGCGAGGTCGCGAAGGCGGACTTGGCGGGCCACCTCATCGGACGCTTCGAGGTTCGTCTTCAGCGCCGTGTCCTCGATGGAATATTCCCGCGTCGCGCGGCCCGAGTTCACGTCGATGGCGACGAGCGCCTCGGTTTGATTGAGGACGATGTAGCCGCCGGATTTCAGCGTGACCACGGGGCTGAACATCTGGTTCAGCTGCCGCTCGACCTCGTATTTCGTGAAGAGCGGCTCCGGCTCCTTATATTGGATGACGTTTTTCGCATGGCTCGGCATGAGCATGCGCATGAATTCCTTGGCCTCGCGATGAGCTTCGTCGCCGGCAACCAGGATCTCGTCGATGTCCTTATTATAAAGGTCGCGGATCGAGCGCTTGATCAGGTTGCCTTCCTCGTAAACGAGGCAGGGCGCGGTCGATTTGAGCGTGAGGTCGCGGACGTTTTCCCACAGGCGCAGGAGATATTCGAAGTCGCGCTTGATCTCGGCCTTGGTGCGCGATGCGCCAGCGGTGCGGATGATGAGCCCCATCCCCTCCGGCACTTCGAGTTCCTGCGCGATTTCCTTGAGGCGTTTGCGGTCCGCGGGGACGGTGATCTTGCGCGAGATGCCGCCGCCGCTGGGCGTGTTCGGCATCAGCACGGTGTAGCGGCCGGCCAGCGAAAGATAGGTGGTCAGCGCCGCGCCTTTGGTGCCGCGCTCTTCCTTCACAACCTGAATCAGGACGATCTGGTTGCGCTTGATGACCTCTTGAATTTTGTAGTGCCGCCAGCGCCGCTTGTGCCGCTGCGGCAGCTCTTCAAGCGCGTCCTCGGAGCCGACGACCTCGACCGGGGCGGGGGTTGCCGCCTCTGGAACCGAGATTACGCCGCCGCCGTCGCTGTGCGCGCGCTTATGGTGCTCCCAGTGCTCGTGCTCCTCGCCGTCGCCGGATGCTTCCGGCGAGGCTTCGGCCGATTCGGCGGGCTCTTCTTCAGCTTGAACGGCCGGCGCAACGGCTGCCTCCTGCGCCTGAGCGGCCTGCTCCGCTTCGTGCTCATCCGGGGTTTCGACGTCGTCCGGATGCGAAGGAATTTCGTCGCGCGCCTCTTCCGCGCGGGCCACGGCGGCGGTGAATTCCTCGTAAATGACCGCCGGCAGCGCTGCTTCGAGCGCCATCGGGGCTTCGCGCGATTTTCTTGCCGGCGCTTTGGCGGGTTCGGCCACGCTCTCCGGCTCAGCCACCGCTTCGGGCTGAGTTTCCGCGCCCGCCTCTAGTGAAGACGCATCGGCCGCTTCCTCTACCGTTGCGGCTGGCGCCTCGCCGGACACCGAAGAAGCAGCATCCGCCGGCTCCTCCTGCCAATCCCCGGCAGCACCATCGTCTCTGTGCTCAGCTTCGGCTGAATGCCCATTGTCGCCGTCCGCGGCATGGCGCTGACGGTCGAGGGCGTCCTCTTTCATGATCGCTTCGCGAACGGCCACCGGGATTTGGTAATAGTCGGGGTGGATTTCGGCAAAGGCCAGAAAGCCATGGCGGTTTCCGCCATAGTTTACGAAAGCGGCCTGGAGAGAGGGCTCGATGCGAGCTATTTTAGCGAGATAGATATTTCCGCGGAGCTGTTTGCGGGTCGCCGATTCGTAGTCGAATTCCTCAACCCGATTGCCGCGCGTCACCACCACCCTGGTCTCTTCCGGGTGGGTGGCATCGATTAACATTTTGTTTCCCATAGTCAATTTTTCCTGGGCCCCCATGGGCAGAACCGGGCCTCGCGATCATGATCCCATGATCGAACGGGCCGTTGTGCCGGGGGCCATTTTTGTTGATCGCGCACTCGCCGCGTATGTCCAGCATCACGCTGGAAAAGCCCTTCCCGTTCCCCGGCAGGACTGCCGGGCTGCGTTTGGCTCTCTTCGAACGGGGCGTGTTGGAGCGCGAGGTTGACATTCGTTTTTATCTGGTCTGCCGTCTACCCGCCGGCCACTTGGCCGGTGAGGCGGCGTTACCGTTTGTTATTTCCGTTCAGGACTTAGCATCCTGGCTGCATTTCACGGCAACCGCTGCTTCACCCCGATCCAAGTCGTGGGTGTCTTGCGATTGCCAAACTTTTCGCCCGCTGATCCCGTGCTATCCAATGGCTCAGCTTAGAACCATCATTAACCCGGGGAGGGTTGACATATCACTAATACGTTGTGTTGGCGCTGCCCGCAAGCAAGACCTAAGGTGCCTCTTGCGAAATGTTAAAAATCGCTTGGAAACCACTGCTCTGGACGCGGTTTGGCACAGTGCTATAACGCAGAGCTTGTGGATGGGGGGAACGGGGCAGCGCATGGGAAGCATAAGAGGTAAAGCCGGATGCCAGGCGTTCGCGAGTGCGATTCTCTTTGCCCTCCTGATGCATGGCCCAGCGGCGCTGGGCGCGGAGCAGGTCCGGGTCAAAGCCGAAATCGGGGGCGACGGCCAGCATACCAGGTACGTGGCTTTCCTGTCGAAACAGACCGATTTCCGGATTTTCTCCATCGGCGATCCCTATCGAATCGTCGTCGATCTTCCCGAAACCGATATCCAGGTGCCGGCGGGTGCGCGCGGCCTCGTTCTTTCCTCGCGGTCGGGCAGGCTTGCCGCCGGAAAGTCGCGTATCGTGATCGATTTGTCGGAGCCCGCGGTTGTTGAAAAATCCATGCTGCTGCCGCCAGAGAACGGACTGCCGGCCAGGCTGGTGATCGAGCTTACGAAATCGAGCCACAAAGCGTTCCTCGCTCAAAGCAAGGCGCCGCCTCCGCTGGAGCCGGAAAAGCCCGCGCAGGTTGCTTCGCAGAAAGGAGATACCGGAGACAAGAGGCCCCTCATCGTCATCGATCCGGGTCACGGAGGGGTCGACAACGGGGCTCATGGACACTCTACTAATGCCCCAGAGAAAGATGTCACGCTCGACTTTTGCATGGCGCTGAAGGGAAAGCTCGAAGAGACTGGGAAATTCCGGATTACCATTACAAGAACCACCGATGTGTTCGTGCCGTTGGACGACCGGGCTCAGATAGCCTCGGAGTCGACGGCCGACCTGCTCATTTCCATTCATGCCGATGCGCTCGACGTGAAGAAGCTGGGCGAGAAGAATGTGCAGGAAGTACGCGGAGGCACGATCTACACCCTGTCGGAAACGGCTTCCGACGAGCAGGCGAAGCTCCTTGCCCTGGACGAGAACAAGGCCGACTTGAAAGCCGGCGTCGGTAGCGAGCAGCCGCTGTCCGCCACCGTCAAGGCGGAAATCAACAGCATTTTGAACGAGCTTGAAATCCGTGGCAAAAAGAACAGGTCGCTCGCCCTTGCCAACTATTTGATCGCGCACATGAAAGACAAGATGAAATTCAATATCCGGCCGCAGCGCAGCGCCAACTTGCGCGTGCTGAAGGCGGCGGGCGTTCCGGCGGTACTCATCGAACTTGGATATTTAAGCAACATAGAGGACGAAAAGTTGTTAACCTCGCAGGAGTGGCGCGCCAAGACGGCCGCGGCGCTCGCCGCCGCCGTGAACGATTTCATGGCGGAGCGGCAAGCGCATATACCGTTGTAGCGCGCTTCGGCGCCAGCCCAGATCGCCAAGCCGCCAAGGTGGCGCCATGGCGGCGAGAGTTCCGGTGCCGCCCCTTTAAGCGTCATTCAGGGATAACGGCATGAGCAGTACACGTTTAAATCGTCCAGCAGAAAGGCCATTAACTTGCGATTGCCGAAGCTCCCATCTTGTGATTAGCCGTGCGCGGAAACCATTATATGCTGTCACAATTTGGCTATGCGGTTATGGTCGTGATGCTGGGATGCACGTCTGCGGCTGCGCACCGGCCGTAGCGCCGTGCCTTTCGCATAAACAGGCAAGGAACTGATGCGACTCAATTCATCCGTGAAGCCGCCCGTTAGAAGAAAGCATCGCAAGAACTGGGTCTTGAGCTTCTTGGGCTTCGCGTTCACGGCAGGCGTATTTTTATTTCTCGCCAGCGCCGCTGGCGCGGCTTACTTCCTCTGGCAGGTCTCGAAGGACTTGCCAGACTACGAAAAGCTGTCGAATTATAAGCCGCCCGTCATCACGCGCGTGCATGCGGGCGACGGCAGGCTCATCGCGGAATTCGCGAAAGAGCGCCGCATCTACGTTCCTGTCCAAGTCATGCCGAAGATGGTCATCAACGCCTTTCTGGCCGCGGAGGATCAGCACTTCTATGAGCATAGCGGCATCGACTTCCAGGGCATCGCGCGTGCCGTTATCAACAACATTACAAGGAACAAGAGAGAAGGCGCATCCACGATCACGCAGCAGGTCGCGAAGAACTTTCTGCTGACGAGCGACCGGACGTTCATGCGCAAGGCCAAGGAAGCAATCCTTGCGATTCGCATCGACCGCGCGTTCTCGAAGGACCAGGTTCTCGACCTCTACCTCAATCAAATCTATCTCGGCGCGGGCGCCTATGGCGTGGCGGCGGCCGGCTTGCGCTATTTCGGCAAGGAACTGCACGAGTTGGAGATCCAAGAGGTCGCCTATCTCGCGGCGCTGCCCAAGGAGCCGTCGAAGTTCCAGCTGACGACAGCGCGCGGCAAAACTTTCCAGGACGCGCTGGCCCGGCGCAATGCCATCATCGACAACATGGTGCGCTTCAAATACATCGCCGCCGCCGATGGGGAAAACGCCAAGAAGATACCGCTGGAGATGAGCAACAGGCAGATTGGGCCATCCACCTTCGCCGCGGAATATTTCGCCGAGGAAGTGCGGCGCTCGCTGGTGGATATCTACGGCCAGGACGAGAACGATCCCACGAACTCAAGCCTCTATACGGGCGGCTATTCCGTACGCTCGACGCTCAGCCCGGACCTGCAGCTGATGGCGCGCGCCGCGCTGCGCCAAGGGCTCGTGAAATTCGACCGCCAGCATGGCGGATGGCGCGGCCCCGTGGCGCATATCGAGGTTGGAGATGGCGACTGGGGCGCCAAGC
>JBKQNN010000046.1:0-10870 GCA_052145975.1 Rhodomicrobium sp.
GCCTGCCGCGCCGCAAAAAGGGTTACATATCCCTAGCGGCGCGCTACCGCACGACGCGCTACTTGAGCGCGAATGGATATGCGCCCCTTTTTGCGCCTTGCAGCCGGCCAAAATCCCGGCGCCATCCAGCTCACCTATTTCCGGGCAATGCCTTGGGCTTGCGAGGGGCAGCCCGGCAGTGTTTGCCCGCGGCTCCCTGCGCCGAACCCCCGCACTTGCTCCGCGCCTCCCGCGCGCGCTGCGCCTCTCGCGTGCGCCACATCGCCGATAGCTGCTGCGAGCGGCGCATCATGTCCATCTGGTTCATCATCTGCTGGTGCGTCATCATAGCCTGGGCGTTCATGGACGGGTTCTGCGCCTGCGTAGCCTCTGCGCTCAAGAGCGAAAGCAGCGCGGCAGCAGCCAGCGCATTCATGCGTATCCACATCGTGCGATCCCCCAGGATTTAACTAAATCCTGGCTAAGTCGGCAGTGTGGCCGCATTATGTAGCCGCCGGCGCAGCTTCCAGCCTGTCCGGCGTCACCGGGACCGGGACGGCGCGCACGCTCATAGCTACCCCCCGGCGCCGGCCGCTTCTACGGCCGCCGCGGCAGACGATGTGAGCAGGAAAAGACGGTCCGGATGCAGGGGAAATAGGCGAAAGCCGAACCCCTCATAGAAAGCAACCGCCCGCGCGTCCTTGGCCTCGACAACGATGGCAAATACAGCCAGCGTCTTGCTGGCGCTTAAAATGCGGCGAACGGCGTCGGCCAAGAGCAACCCACCGATGCCTTGTCCCCGAACCCGCTCATCCCGCGCCAGACGCCCGATAAGCGCTGCTGGTATGACATCGTATCGCGGGAGCTTGTGCGCGATCCCTTCGGGAAGATCGGTCAGGCTAAGGGTGAATGCGCTGAGGCTATAAAAGCCGATGACGCCGAGGGTGCCGCCGGCCGCGACGAACACCCTGGCGACGTTGCGGCGGCCATCCTGACCCGCCCGCCGGTGGAACCAGCCGTCAAGATCGGGCTGCCCGCAGGTGAAGGCCGCGCGGTTGTGATGTTTGCCGAGCGGTTCGATAACGAACCCCACGTACTCAGCCCAGAAGATCGCGGTGGCGGCGAAGGGCGGCGATCAGCTTGTCCGCCGGTTCGGGCGGATCGAGCACCGCTTGCAGGAAAGCGTCCCGGTCGGCGCCAGCCAGCTCCATGCGTTCATGTTCTTCCAGGATGCGGCGCGCGCCCTCATAGGCGAGATCGCCCGCAGTCAGACCGCTGACCGCCATGGCCCGCTGGATCAGATCCTTGACCGAAGCGGCAACGCGCAGCTCAATGCGTTCCTTCTTGCGTTCGCGGACGGCAGGCATCGCTTTCTCCTTCACGCAAGAAATGTACGGTAAAATGCCGTGCTATGTCAAGCTGAGCGGCATCCGCAAGACCGTTGGCGCCGATGCCTCTAGGCTATGCCGTCAAATGGGGTAGGAGCGCCCGGCCGCTATTCGTCATCGCGTGGAACGCCACAGGACTTGCTGGCCTTGTATAGAGCAATCCAGCGGTCACGAACCTGCGCAAAGAAGCCAGGCGGCAAAAAGCCATAAGCCACGCGGCGCGGCTCCGTGCCGGGAATGAAACGAAGATCGAAGCCCGGCCATAGGAATTCGTTGAACTCGGATAAGACGATCCACGAGCGCTCCGCATCGAGGCCGGCGGCGCGGAGCACGGCGGCTGGAATTTCGAGCGCGTGTGTGCCGTGCTGCGGGGGAGAATGCGTGACCGGCAACGCAAAAACACGGAATTCGTCCGTGCCGCCGCGCTGAACGGCCATGACGATGGCCGCCGGCCTGTCTTTCGTGCCCTCTTCCCGGCCGCGCGCGGCATCGTCCGCCCATAAGTAGTTGTAACGCAACACGAGGCCGGGGAGCGGAGAAGGAATTTTCACGATAGGGGCTGCGCCTCGGGAGCAGGATTAAGCGCCGCCTCAAGTTCCTGCAGAAACCGCCTTTGATCGGGTTCGGAAGGGACAGCCGCCGCTTCCGCGGCCGCGGCTTCTTCGGGCGTCAGGCTGCCGGTGAGGCGCGCGCGCCGGACAGCGCGCTGCAACTGTTCGAAGTAGGCGGCGGATACGATGACGACGTGCGGCCGGTCGTGTTTGGTGACAACAACGGGCTCACGCTGGGCGGCGTCGATGGTCTGGCCCAGCTTCTTGTGCAACTCAACTGACGTAACGCGCATTTGGGTCATATGGTGTCATCCCCCATTCTCCGCATTATATCCATAATGCGAACTTTCCTCAAGGGCGCCAAGCGCCCGCAAGACCGCTGGCATGCTTATCCTATGTCCTTATCCCGCGCCGCCTGCCGCAGCGCCGCGCTCATGCGGCCGCGCCAATCCCCGCCGCCGGCCTTGAAATGCTCCACCACACCGCGGTCGAGGCTCAGCGTCACCTCCTCGCGCTCCTTCGCTTCCGCCGCCTGCCGCTCGTCAAAGGCGCGCACAAGCTTCTCGAATAGCTCCGGCGGCATCCGCTCGCGGGTGGGCTTCATATTGCGTAGCATGGTCTTCGTCAGCGGCGGAGAATCCACCGCGTCCCAATCTTCCTGGGCGATGTGGTCAGGCTCTTTCTTGCGCATCCACTCCCCCGCCGCCCTCCCGGGCCGCCAGCCAGCGCTTCAGCGACGCGGCACTCTCAGCGGAAGGCCGCCCCGCCAGCAACGCCTCCACGCTCACATCCTCGTCCAGCTCCGGCCAGTGCAAGCCCTCGCCCTGGCCGACGAGGCGGGCACGCGCGCGCTCTTCCGCCGTGCCATACAGCAGCCGGGGAAACCACGCCAGCGGAGCTGCTATCGTGCGCCCGTCGTCGAGCGCGACCTCCAGCGTGTCGGGCGTCACCGAGACCGAAACGGCGCGAACACTCATCGCCCGTCTCCACCTGCTTCGTAATCCTTCCGCCACATAGCCCAGCATCAGTCCTTATCGACGTCCTCATCAAAATCGAGGCTGCCCTGCGACTCTTCCGGTGGGCTCGGAAGATCCGCAAATGCCAGCACCTGTGGACCATTAGGTCCAACTAACTTCTTAAAATCAGGATCGTTGGAATAGATGCGGCTCACGCCTTCCACCCGCGCAATGGCAACAATCTGGCGGTCGTACTTTATCACCTGCCAGTCTGTTTTGAGGCCAGACCTCTTGTCTCCGCTCCCTATTGCTTCTTTTATCATCGCAGCCGCCTCCACTGCAGCGCGGATATCGAAATCCGCCACGCGGAATGATGGGCTTTTGCTCATCACGGCCAGATATTTCGGTCCAGCCTCGCCCGCCTTCACGAGGTATTCGCTCAGGGCTGGCGTTGGAATCACAATCCGTTCTTTGGCTTTTTCAAGCTCTGCAAACAAATAATTTAGCTTGCGCCTAGCTCCAGGCTCAGGCTCATTCGCTTTTGGGTCGAATAATGGAATAAGAAACGATGCATCAAATACCACCATCAATCATCCCCGTGCCGTAAGCGTCGCAATTCGTCATAGGGGTCTTCAACGTCGCGCCAGCCATTTCCTTCGATAGACCTCAATTCCGCAAGCACCTCTCTCAGAGGCCGCTCATCCAAGGCCTCGAAGCTACCCACTTTAAAGCTGTGCAGCTTCCAAGCCCCCTCGCTGTCGCGGCTCCACCGTCCGCGCCCAGTCACCCGCACCATGTCGAAGAGGTACGTCGCCAACTTTTTGGCTTGTTCCTTCGTCACTGTGCACGGGTAGGCTTTTAGACCGTCATCGATCCAGGCCTTGATTTCCGTCCGCCCACCGACGCGTACCAACCGGCCTTCAATGGTTCCATCCTGCTGGAAAGGACCATAAGTGAGGATCACTGGACGTTTGATGCCGGGGAATGGGATAATCTCTGCGCCACCTTCCATCCTGCCAGACGAATTGTCCTGAACAAGCATTTCATTCAGGCGCTTGTACGAGGTTCGAACTTCGGGCGGTGCGGTTCCGTCTTGCAGGCCTTTTACCCGGCTCTCCACCTTCGGTGCGGCTGTTTGGTCAACCTTTGCAACAAGCACCGCGCTACCGCGCTTCACGCGGTCGAAGTGGACATTAGTGGTCTCACCAAGCAGCAAAGCCCATTCGCGCACATACTCGGCCAAGCGCGACATCGGCAACGTCTCGGGCGTGAAGCCATCGATGACGTACCTGTATTCCAGTGATTCCTCTACCAAGACATCCATGCCCGGCGCTCCAAATATCCAACCTATACGCGATTTGACGTGGCTTGTCGCGCAAGCTGTGGAAAGATACACATATCTATATAAAAATGGGATTGCATGATCGTAGCGCCTGCCTGGCAACGCCTGCGATCAGCCCTGCCCACTCCGCGCGGCCAAACACATCCTCCTCGTCGCCCCAGTATCGCGCGTTGCTCTATTGGGAAAAGACACATACCCTTACGCAAAATGCTTGGGAGGGCGTTTCCGCATGACAGAGGTTCTGACCTATCGCGGCGCGGTCTATCCGTGGCATTGCGACCATATCGGGCACATGAACGTCATGTTTTATGTGGGCAAGTTCGACGAGGCGACGTGGAACCTGTTCGCGGGGCTGGGGATCACGCCGGCTTACCTGCGCGAGCAGGGCCGCGGCATGGCGGCGGTGCAGCAGAACATCGCGTATAAGCAGGAGCTTTTGGCTGGCAGCATCGTCGAGGTGAAGAGCCGCGTGGCCGAGGTGCGCGAGAAGGTCATCCGCTTCGTACACGAGATGCGCAACGCGGAGACGGGCGAGGTTGCGGCGGTTTGCGAGCTGACGGCGGTGCATACGGACCGGCAGACGCGCAAGGCGTGCCCCTTCCCCGCCGATATCATGGCGAAGATCCAGGCGGCGATCCCCGCCGCGCCAGACCGCTGAAGGGGATCATGCCGCGAGAACTGGATGGAGCAGCGGCGGCGCGGCGGCATCGAGCTCGATCAGAATGAAGCAAGCGACGCCGCCGGGATCGAAGTGCAGCCGCACCCTGCCATAGCCCTCAAGCACGCTTTCGATAAACCGGATTCCGAAACCTTTGCGCGCGCGGGGCTTCACCTCCGGTCCGCCGTACTCGCTCCAGCCGATGGCAAGTATACGGGCGCCCCGGTTGCGCCGGATCTTCCACTCGATCTTGACGCAGCCGGCGGGCGAACTCAGCGCACCGTATTTGCGCGCGTTCGTGGCGAGCTCATGGAAGACGAGGCGCAGGGCAAGCAGCAATTCCGGTTCCAGTTGCAGATCGGGACCGCCGGCATGTACGAGAGCGCCGTTTGCAGCGTATGGACGCACCGTTTGCTTGACCAGCTGAGTAAGCCCAAGCCTGCCGCTTTCTAATCGGTAATCCCCGGCACCTGCCGGTTGCGTCTGCCTGACCGCGGTTTGGATCGCGGCGAAAATTTTGCGTATCCGGTGACTGAATTCCCCAAGCTGAAGGCTGGGAGCTTTTTCGTCCAGATCGAGGCCGGCATGGTGCGATTGGCGCATTTTCACCTCCATGCGCGACTATCGCAGCGATTTGGAAATGCCGGCCTTATTCGCGCCCATCTATTGCGGCGCCGGAATTAACGGCCGTTTTACAATTGGCGGGGCGTGTACTAGAGCTTGTTGTTTTGCCGTGCGTCTTATCGGAAAACCGCTTCGCACTTTTCCGGACGCACTCTAGCCAAGCTCATCGTCCTCGTACTGCCCGGCGATCTCGATGCCGGCCAGTTTCATCGCCGCGCGAATATCGGGATGGACGTCTTCAACATCGAACGGGTCCATATCGTGCCAGGTGAACAGTTCCAGCAGTTTGGCAGTGAACTCGATCCGGGTTTGCCGGTCCGGGATATTTGCCTGCACGGCGGGCCAGATTTCTATGAACAGGGTGCTTCCAGATCGCCAGCTCATGGGGATATCCTTTCTTCTTGTTACGCACGCCGGAGCAGTCTCGCCTATCGCTCCCGCTGTCAAGGTCTCACGCCTTGGTGGAGAAGCATTCGTTTCATTCGACAAGTAGGCGGTGGCGCTGCTCGCGGCGCAAAGGCTGCACGCGCGCGCCTTATGACGCCGGAACCGCATAAGTTTCCCCGGTATCAACAATCCTTCACGGTTTTTTGCCCAGGCTCGACTCTAGGCTAATGCGGGTTTCCAATCGAGCGAAAGCCAGCGGCCAAGGCTTAGCTTGCAGACCTAGTAACACGCGGCAAGCAGCTGAAATGTCCGGGAAAAACCGAATTAGGCGATAGTATTGGTTCACGAATTCGTTACTGCGCAGGTCTTTTGAAGGTTGAAGATATTTAGCTGCTCTTCCGGTGATTGGTGGACTCCCCCGGAACCGCCCTCTAGCGTTGAGGGAAGAACATACGGTAATGCGTACCATGCAGGAGTTGTACTCTATCGGGAGTTACCCCCGGCGCTGGCAGCTTGGCAGTCAAGCCGGCTTACCGGGTTCTCGCCAAAAGGCTAATGCCGATGTCAATCTGGGCGGCCCGGCGATTGGTAGACACCCCCTGAGGCGGTCTCCTAGCATCCTCCAAAGAAACAAACGCGATTACTGTGTAAGGTCATATCATGCAGGATTTGTACTCGATACTGGGAGTTACCCGCGATGCGGAAAGCTTGGCAATCAAGGCCGCTTACCGCACCCTCGCCAAGCAGGCCCATCCCGATGTCAATCTCGGCGACGATGCGGCCGAAGACCGGACGAAGGAAATCAATCTCGCCTATAAGATTCTAGGCGATCCGGAGTTGCGCGCGGCGTATGACAAAGAACTGGGCCGCCTTTCCGGCCGGAGGCGCAAGATTTTCTTCATGTATGCGTCGGCGGGAGCCTCTGGGATAGCCGCTTTTGCCATTACCGTGGGCGGACTGACCGCTACGATCCCGTGGTTGCAGACCGGCCATCCCGAACAGCAAATCCAGTTGGCATCGAACGCAAGCGGGAACCAAATCGGGCATGCCGCCGGTGAAGCGCCGGTGAGCGAAGGTTCGGATTCTGGCCCAGCCGCTACGCAGACGCGGCAGGCCGGCGGCATCCGGGCCGAAGCGGCGCAGGAGATTGCGAGTGCCGGACCCGCGGCTTCCGAGGCCCAGCACGGTGACGGCGTCCAGCAAGCGCCAGTGCGCCTCGCGTCCGCCGCACCCGTGGCTTCCGAGGCCGGGCACGATAGCGCAGCCCATGAGCGTTCCGGCACATCTGTTCTAGGCGCGGCGGGCACAACGCCGGTGGCGGGGTCCGAGATGGCGGCCGCTCCACTGCCGTCCCCGTCCAATGAGACGCCAGCGCGGGAGACGGGCTCCGAGCAGGCCGCCGTTTTCCAAGACGTTCAGCCGGCAACCGCTGCAGTTCCTCCGGATGCAAGTGCTAGGCAAATAGCGGCGGCCGGTCCAGGCGGGCAGGCCGGCGCTGAACCGGAAGAGACAGGCGTTCATCGCGAACGCACCCCGGCCAAGAAAATAGCCAAGAGATCCGATGAGCGGGCGAAGCCGGCCGATACCGCGGATTTCGTTCCGCCAAGACTGCACCAAGCGGCGGAAACGGTGCCGTGGCCAGCCTCCCGCAAGACGATGGCCCTCCACTGGCAAAGCGGCGGTGCGCCAATTGTCCCCACGCGATAACCGCGCCTGCCCGAAATTGGCGTGCTTGCCGCCCGGTTGCCATGGCCGGAGCCGCTAAGAGCGCGGCTTGTCCCGCATCCGGTTGAATGCTTCCGCAACGTCATCGCGAGGCGCTTTAGCGCCGTGGCGATCCAGAGTTACTGGCACAACGCTCGCGTCTTCTGCCCCTGGATTGCTTCCGGCCGCGCTTCGCTCGCCGTCGCAATGACGGCTGCGGTGAAGCGATCAACCGGATTTCCTATAACCCCCACCACCGGACCCGCGCCATGATTGAACTCGATCCCCGAACCACCGCTCTCGTGCTCATCGACTTGCAGAACGGCATTGTTGCCAGGCCTTTGGCGCCCCGCTCCGGCACCGAAGTGGCAAACCGGGCGAAGGAGATGGCGCAGCGTTTCCGGGCCACGGGCGCCCGCGTTGTCCTGGTGCGCGTTGGATGGTCGAGCGACTTCGGGGACGTGCTCTCCATGCCGGTGGACGAGCCGATGCAGCGCCCCGCGGGCGGGTTCCCGGCCGGTTGGGGCGAGCCGGTCAGCGGTCTTACCGCGCCGGGCGACATAGAGATCGTGAAGCATCAGTGGGGCGCGTTCTACGGCACGGACCTCGACCTGCAGCTTCGGCGCAGGGGCATCGAGACCGTCGTGCTCGGCGGGATCGCCACCAATTTCGGTGTCGAATCCACCGCGCGGCAGGCTTGGGAGCATGGATACGCGGTGGTACTGGCCGAGGATGCCTGCGCTAGCCTTTCCGCCGAGCTGCACGAGATGGCGATCCGCCATATTTTTCCGCGCATCTCGCGCGTCACTCAATCCACCGGTATCGCCTTCGCGCAAGTCTGATACGGCGCTCCCGAGGATCCCGGATAGCTGCAAGCGGCTTCCGGGATGATGGGGGCGAAATTATGCCAGCCGCAAGAACTCCTGACCGATCCTGGTGCAACTTGGGTCGCGGTGGGTCGGGAACGGACGTGCCGGTATTCTCGCGATCCCAAGCGAGCCGGGGCAACTCCCAGATCTGTTAGCGGACTTCGGCGAGAAGGCCCAAACTAACCGTGTGCTCCGAGGGCAAGCGGGCCAAATCTTCCGGAGTGGAGAAACGCCTGAATTGAAATTCCGATTCTTTTCTGCCGGCCCGCCACAGACTAAATCGCCGCGCAGCCAAATAAACTACCTACAACTCATACCATAAATAAAGACTTGATTACTCAACTGCGCCACCTACAAGCATCCAAAGGTGCTGCTATCGCTTGGCCGGAAGTAACGAAACTGAGCATCGTTGGACAGCGCGGTTAATTTTACCGGAAACTCCTTCCGATCAAATCTTTCGTTCTTTTCTGGATCTGATTGCAAGCCAAAATGCGCCAATGGCTCCAACCACAAGAGCAATCCATCCCAACCCTTCAACTATTCCTGCTGCTAAGACAAATTCAGTTGGGCGATAAAAGCGAGTTAGCCTAACCATAGCGCCTGTGTTCGGACAGGTCTCGGCGGCCCCAACATTCTTTAAGTGAAATTCGTAATTCCCTATAGATGGTAATGTTAGCGCATCGGATTCATAGTAATCGACTTTCCCAAAATAAAAACGACCGCTGTGCCTCAAGCTTGAAATATCTTGTTCGATTTTGATGCCATTGGGCCCGTCTATTTCCAACATCAACTTATAGTTAAGTGGCTCCAATTCAGGTAACGCCCTTTCATTAGGATCAATGTGAACGGGAACTACGGCCTCCATTCGAAATAAACCAGATGTCGTAATCGTAAAAACGTCAGCAACTTCAAAACCTGGGCCAGGGAAAGGAAGCTCAAGCGGCTCCCAGTTGCGACTACTCGTAACGTACAAACTGCAAGCGAAACAGACGGAAGAAATTACAAGGGCTCCAATCGTTATTGGCCTCAAAGCGTGCATTGGCGCATTCCTTTCTCCGGTCAACCGGTAAGCGACACGTTGGCCTGACAGGCGCGGCACCGCAAAACCACCGATGTTCGCTTCGCGAACCGATAGGGATCGCCGATATTCCCACATTTCGAACAGATGAAGCCATTCGGCCATCGCAAATGCTCCAGATATCGCGCGCAGGATTCGTTATCGGGAAAAACCCGCTGAAGCTCCGGAAGCGTCGTCGGAAAACCGCGAGGGTCCATACCGGTAAATTATCAGCGACATACCGAATTGGCAACCAACCGGATAGGCAAGGATCAAACATATACTTCATCTGACGGGCGTAAGCGAAGTCATCGGGCGTTGGTGATCGTTCTGATTTCCATCCTTTCGGCGACCAATAGGTGTCAAATAATATCCGCAACGCTCTTCTGTCGCTCGACATACTCTGCCCCGCTCGACTGCCAATGTTTATCATGTACAGCAATATAACTGCTTCGAGGTCGCGCTCGCAAACGCATGCCCTCAACGTTTCTCCTGTCCCGATCTGCCCGAAGCTGGCACTCTCCCGAATTGCCCGCTATGGGATCCGAAAGCAACCATCGCGGCTTGAGCAGTTTTCGGGACCCGCCACTTTCGCAACCGGCCTGCAGGAGCCTAAGACGCTTTTATGTGGCGATGAAGTTCATCGCGTGACCATTTTTACTTTATACTTTTTGTGCCACGCCCGAAATGCCGCCAGAACCGTATTGAAAAAGCGTGGCGGCAAAAATCCGTAGTCGAAGCGATCGGTGCCCCGAACTTTTCGCAAATCGTAACCAGGCCAGACGAATTGGTCGCCCTCGCTCACAATCGCCCATGAGCGCTCATCATCTAGGCCAAGGTGTTTCTTGACGGCAGCCGGAATTTCGATGGCGGCTTCTGGATCGGCAGCCGGACGATGTGTCACCGGCAATACCGTGACCAGCGTTTCGCCATCGGGTTGGCGCTCGACGGCGAGCGCAATGACGCAGGGCCGGTCTTTGCGTCCTTCTTCCTGTCCGCTTTGCGCTTCGCGATCCCACACATAGGCGTAGGAAATGGTCAGGCCAGGTTCGGGTGTTGGAATTGCCATGCCACTCGTTATTTCCGATCAAGCAGCTTGTTGAGATGATCATGGCGCGGGTCCATCCGCGACGAAGCGATGCTTTCGGCTTCCGCGTCTGACAACTCAGCCGTCAGGAATCGCCGGCGCATACTTTTCAGTTTTTGCAGCTCTTCGTACTCGTGCGGTGCTACGAAATACCCGGCCAGCGTGCCGTTGCTGGAAACGGGTACTGCCTCGCGCTGCGCCTGCATCTTGTAGCGGCCGAAGTTGCGAGCAAACTCGGCGGCCGGAACAGTTTCAGCCATGTCCGTGC
>JBKQNN010000047.1:0-6482 GCA_052145975.1 Rhodomicrobium sp.
TTCCGCGAAGCGCATAGCCGCCTCTACGATTTCTATCGATATCAAGGGCTGCCAAAGCAGTTTCATGAGCCGGTGGCTTATGCGCTGCTAGCCGATCAAGCCGCCTTCCCGGATTACGGCGCGAAGCGGACCATAGACGCGCTGCTGCGGGGCGGAGGAGAGAATGTGTCCGATGCCAATACGCCAGAGACGCTGACAAAAGCGAAGCCCGAACAGCTGCGCGAATCGGCGGCACTGATCGGCACGGCGGCGTTCGGCGAAGCGCTGCAAAAATTCCTGCCCAGCGATCTGGACGGCATGCGGCCGTGTTTTTCGGCCATCGCCCATGGCTGCGCCGCAGGCCGGCATCAAGAGGCTTACAGCGAGGTCTATCACCCGCGCGTGATGCGCGGCAATGAGTCGCTCATCGTCCACAAGCTGGGCGCGCTGAACGCCGATCTCGCCGCGCTGGCTTTGTTTTTCGACGAGGTTTGGGGCGTCCCAGCACAAGGGTTGCGCGAAGCTAGCAAGGCCAGCGTTCTCAACTATGCTGCCTTTGGGCTCCGGGCGCTGGGGCGCCTGCGCGAGGCCGTCGAGCCGTTCGAGGCGAGCCTCAAGGCCTATGCCGCTGCGCGCGACTGGGAAAACGCCGCCAGCGCCGCCAGCAGCGTCTCCGAGCTGCGCCTCACCCTCGGCGATGTCACCGAGGCCATCGCCGCGGCGCGGACCAGCGTCGCGCATGCCGATACCAGCGGCGACGCCTTCTCGCGCATGGCCCTCCGCACCACGCTCGCCGATGCCCTGCATCAGGCCGGGCAGGCGCACGAGGCGTTCAAGCTGTTCGAGGAAGCCGAGGTCATGACAGGCACGGCCACGCCCGGCTTTCCGAGGCTCACTTCGGAGCAAGGCTACTGCTATTGCGATCTCCTCCTTGCTCGGGGCGATGCGGCGGACGTGATCTCTCGCGCGGAGTATTCACTCAAGATTGCGGAGGGAATGAATATCCTTCACGACGTCGGGCTAAACAATCTCGCCGCTGGCCGCGCTCACGCATCGTTGCGAGCGCAGCGCGCGCAGCAGCATCTCGACGCCGCCGTGGACGTCCTGCGCCGCGCTGGGCAAGATATTTACATTACGCAGGGTCTTCTCGCCCGCGCCGCCTTCCACCGCGCCATCGGCGAGTTTCACGCCGCCGCCACCGACCTCGGCGAGGCCAACGAGATCGCCGCGCGCGGCGAAATGCGCCTGCACCTCACCGATACTCGTCTGGAAAGCGCGCGCCTGCTGCTCGCCCAGCTCGCGCCCGCCGCAGTACCGCAGCCCGCCCCGCGCGGCATGTGGCAGCGCATCTTCGGCGCCGCACCCGCGCAAGCCGCGCGCCAGCTCATCGCCGCCACCGGCTATAAGCGCCGCCTGCCCGAGCTGGACGCGATCCGCGCCTGCCTCGACGGCGAGACCCTGGCCGGCATGCTCGGCCCGGACCGCGACCGCAACGGCCGCCCCGCCGCCGCGGTTTGACGCTGACGGCCGATGATGCCCAGCCCGCAAGGCTGGGCTGTTTGCATTTGGAACGTGAGCTGCACAAGTAGCTCTTATCGCCGTATCAAAGCCAGCAGTTCATCCTCGCTCAGCCGGGCGCTGACCTCCCCTCCGTCGAGCAGATCTGTGGCGAGGTCGCGTTTGTGCTTATGCAACTCAAGAATACGCTCCTCGATGCTGTCCTCCACCACCAGACGATAGACCGTCACCGGCCGGTTCTGGCCGATACGATGCGCACGGCCGGATGCCTGGTCCTCCACCGCCGGGTTCCACCACGGATCGAGATGGATCACATAATCGGCCGCGGTCAAATTGAGTCCGGTGCCGCCCGCCTTCAGGCTGATGAGGAACAGATCGCCCTCGCCCGCCTGGAACGCGGCCACGCGCTCCGCCCGCGCCTGCGCCGGCACGCCGCCGTCGATGTACTGATAGCGCACGCCGCGTGCATCGAGCGCTTCGCGCACCTTTTCGAGATGGCCGAGGAATTGGCTGAACACCAGCGCCTTGTGGCGGTTGCGCAGCAACTCGTCCGTCAGCTCCAGGAACGCCGCCAGCTTGGCGCTTTCCAGAGGCGTCTTAGGGTCGATCAGCGCCGGATGGCAGCACAGGCGGCGCAGCTTGCCGATTTCCGCCAGGATGTGAATCTTGCGCTGGCCGGGCGGGCCATCGAGCGCAGCAATGTTCTCCATGGCCCGGCGCCGCACCGCCTCGTAGAAGGCACGCTCGTCCTCCGGCAGTTGCACCGTGACCGTCAACTCCGTGCAGGGCGGCAGCTCGCTCAGCACGGCGCTCTTGGTGCGGCGCAAAATGAACGGACGGATCAGCGCGCGCAGCGCATCGCGGGCGGAGGGTTTCCGCTCGCGCTCGATAGGACCGGCGAACCGGCGCTGGAAGCTCTCGCGCGAACCCAGTAGGCCGGGATTGATGGTGTTGAACAGGCTCCACAGCTCGTCGAGATAGTTCTCGATGGGCGTGCCGCTGAGGGCCACGCGGAATTTCGCTTCGATCTTCTGGCACGCCTTGGCCCGCTTGGTATCGGCGTTCTTGAGGTTCTGCGCTTCATCCAGCACGAGCGTATTCCAGGCCCGCTTGGTGAGCGCTTCGTCCTCTTGATGCAAAAGGCCATAGCTGGCGATGAGCACATCGCCCGGTCCCACGGCTTCGATCTGGGCGGCGCGGTCCTGGGCAGCGGCCAGACGGTACACGTTCAACGTGGGGGCAAAGCGCGCTAGCTCGTTTTCCCAATTGTGGCAGACGGAGGTTGGCGCCACCACGAGGCAGGCGCCCTGCGTCTGCTGCTCCAGCATCACCGCTATGGTTTGCACCGTCTTGCCGAGTCCCATGTCGTCGGCGAGACACGCCCCCATCTGGAGATTGGCAAGCCGCGACAGCCAGGTGAAGCCATCGGCTTGATAGTCGCGCAGCTCGGCCTGCAGTGTAGCGGGAATCTTCGGCGTGTGCGAACCGGCCGCCCGGATACGCGCCGACAGTTCGCGCCAATGCTTGTCCGCCTGCACTTTGCCGGCGCTCTCCACGAGATCGTCCACCGCCGTTGAGGCCAGGCCATGCAGGCGGCGGCCTCCGGCCGTTTCCTCGGAGACGCCTTCCAGGCGGCGAAGCTGGCGCTGCAAATCTTCGGTCAGCGCGACAAAGCGGCCGCCATCGAGAGGAACGAAACGGCCGCGCGCCCGGTCCAGCCGCGACAGCAGCTCTTGCATATCGACGATAAGGCCCTCGTCGATCTCGATCTTGCCCGACACTTCGAACCAATCGCGCTTTTGGGTGAGCTTGATGGAAAGCTTCTGCGCGCTGACGGTTTGGCTTACCTTGAGCGCCTCGCCCTCCGGCCATTCGAAGGTCACGGGGCCGGTGTAGGCCTGCACCTGTTCGAGGAATTCGAGCACGTCTTCGAGTGCTTCGATTTCGCATTCGCCATCGCTTATCCCCCAGGCCAGCATCGCCGGACAGGCTCGCATCAGCGCATTCACAGCATTTTTCTCGGCGTCGAGATCGCGGTTGACGCGCTGGCGCTGGCCGTTGATGGAAACCAGCACCGAAGCGCCGCCCTGCCCAGCGAGGTAGAACGGCCCGCCCGCGCCGAAGGGGCGCACGCCCAGCCGGATTTTCAGCCCGTCGCCACGCCGCTGCAACTGTATCGCCGGGGTGGCGTCGCCGGGCGTGGCGGGAACGTCGATGTCTGCCAGCTCGGAGCGGATGGGCACTGTGGGATTGGCTTCGCCGAGCAGCACCGCGACACGGTCGCGCATCTCGCGCGGCACGGTGAGCCCATGTTCGCCAAGCGTTGCCTGCAATTCGAGGAGCTTGCGCGACAGCTCGACGACGCGCCAGCGCGATGGCGTTTCCATTTCCAGGAACACCTTCGGCTCGCTGGCACGGTGGGACAGATTGAAATTGTAGCCGCCAGCCGTCTCTTTCACCACCAGTTCGGCCGGATAGGCGATCAGTTCCACCGGCTCGCGGCTGACCGCATTGTAGATGTTGGGATGTCCGGCAAGTGCCGGCAAAGTCGCACAGCCGTCGAAATAATAGTGGTCCTGGTTATAATACCGGCTCGGTTCCTTGCGCACGCAGCGGCACATGCGCTGGTCGTGTTCGGTGAAATAGTCGAGCTTCGCATCGCGCTGGTGCAGCCGCTTCGGCGCGACGGGCCGGCCTCCGGTCCAGGCGTTCCCCTTCATCGATTGCTCGATGGCGGTTACCTCGCTGGAAGAAAGATCGACTAGCCAGGCAAGGCGCTTGGTTTTTGCCGGGGTCTTGTCCGCTGGGCGCTTGGGCTCGCCGGGCCTGAGAAACTCCGACAGCGAGTCGAAGGCGCGCTCCCAGGGCTGTTTGAAGGCGACGATCTCTGTGAACGCGACGAGATCCTTGCCGCCAAGTTTCGCGGCACGTTCGCGCCAGGCTGTGCCATTGTGGGAGGTCCTGCTCAAAATCTCCGCGTAAATGCGTGCGAGAACCGGCATGGTCCGGGCAAGCCGCTGATATTCGGCCTCGTGGTCCACAACCCGGTCGCGCATAAGGTCTGTATCGATAAACAGCATGGCCAGGGCGACGACAGCAGTGGCCGTCTGGCAGTGGGACGGCCGTTCCAGCACTTCCGCAGCCATCTGCTTGGCCTTGTCATACCGTCCCTGTGTGAGTTCAAGCAGCGCTTCCACACTGCGATGCGCCCAGTAATATGGCGTCACCTCCATCGTCGCCGCGTCGATCAGGCCGCGCAGCTCTGGATGCAGAGCCGGATCGTTGGCGCGCAACAGCGCAAGCATGTGGAAGAGCCCAGTTTCCGCCTCGAATGCCACCTTGCGCTTGCCGAGCGATTTCCGGAGCAGCTTCAGAGCGTCGCGGAAGCCGGCAATGGCAGCCGCATTGTCTCCTGTCAGAAACGCGATCGAAGCTTCGTATGCGGCGGCAAGATGCGCCTCGCTTTCCGGCAGCGCCGCGATCCGTTGCCGCGCCTGTTCGAAGTTCGCGGACAAGATATCGAAGCGTAGCAGCAGCTCGCCGATACCCGCACCGGCCTCGCCCGGTGCCGCGTCCGCATAATGCTGGAAGACCGCTCCGGCCTCGTCCGACTGCGTGCCCTGTTCGATGAACATATGGACGGCATGCTCCGCGAATATTTCGCGAATGGCAGGCCGCAACTGCTTCAGCCATGTCAGATCGGCCGGAAAATCGGATACAAACCCGGCAAGCTCTGCACAGTTTTCAAGTTTCTCCGCTTCCGCCCCGGCAAGACGGCGAAGCCGGCCGAATTCCGCTTCGTCGTTGGCGTAGACCGAAAGCCTCAAATGGCGGAAAAGGTCGATGTCCTGGCTAAGCGGCGGCACGTAACTGTAGTAGAATGGGCGTTCCCCTTCTTCGCGCTTACTCTTCGGAATTGCGGCCTTGACCGCGCGGATCAGCTCCGCCCCGCCCTCGCTTTGGCCCGCATCGGCCGCCACGGCGTGTACGATCTCCGGTACACAATCGAGGGTGTCATCGAGGAGCCCTCTGCGTTGAAGGGCTTGCAGTTGCTCATTGAGCAAAGCAAAAGTGTATGTCTTGCCGTCCGGTGACCGCAAGCCGGTTTGCCGCAAGGCGTTGAAAAACATCGTCTTGTTGACCGCGTGGCCGAGCAGCGCTTTGACCTGCATGAGCATTTTCTGCCCATGCGGCAATGCCAGATAAAGCTGCCAGAAATACCCGGCCGGGGGACGCGCCGGCTTCCCATTGCGCTTGTTTCCAGATGGCGAAGCAGGTCCAGCCTCTACCAGCAGAGGCAATGCTCGTTGTGCGAAGCCATGCATCGTCCGTTTTCCCGAATCGCTTTTGAACCGCCAGCAGTTTCGTTGCGGTACGGCGGCGAAACAAGGGCGGCGGGCGAGCTTATCCACGGCGGAACCGCTTGATGCGAGGATGCGCAATGCCCAGGCCGTCATAACTTCGCTTTCGCCGCCTGCCGCGATTGGCGCCGCAGGATGCCAATGAGAACCAAACCAGAACATGCGGGCAGCTTCTATTAATGGAGCTGGCGGGTATAGGCGAACCGGAACTATCGCAGACTCCTGGATGGACTCCGGCAACTGCACGATCGTCGCACCGCGCTTGCCATTTTCAAATTCCTGCAAGACATGGAGCCCTTCAGCTGCCGGGATACCGTCAAAAATACCGCCAGAAGCGCGAGAAGTCAGCGGACCGGTTAAAAGCCATGAGAGAAATCGTTAGGGGGATTGTGCCTGTTCGAAACGGTGCGGCACCACGAATGGCAAAATTTTTGAGAAGGAATTTAGGACAGGCTCAGATGGGAGGGCATGGCGGAGAGGGAGGGATTCGAACCCTCGATACGCTTACGCGTATTCCGGTTTTCGAGACCGGCCTATTCAACCACTCTAGCACCTCTCCGAAGTCTTGATCCTTACCGCCAGCCCCTGGGAGGGCCGGAGCGCTTCCAGCCGCGTCGAGGAAAG
>JBKQNN010000048.1:0-5303 GCA_052145975.1 Rhodomicrobium sp.
GGGAAGCGGCCGAGCGCGATGCCGATGGGCGAGCCAATGGCAAAGGCCAGCACAAAGCTCGCGGCCACGCGCGCGAGCGTTATGCCGGTGTGGTAGGGCAGCTCGCCCGATTTGGTGCTTGCGGCAATAGCGGCGCTAACAGCGGCGGGACCGGGGAAATACCGTGAATGCGCGAGCCAGGCCGCCAAAGCCCATAGGGCTAGCAAGGCCAGAAGCGAGAGCGCCCCGGCGATCAGGCGGCCCTTCCCGCCGGCAGCACAGCTTGCCCAAACCGCCTTAGAGAACGAAGCCATCCCAGAACGCCTTTGGATCGAACCGGACGCCTGGGCCGGTCACGTCCTCACCGCCAGTTTCCCGTACAATCTCAAACAATTTCTGTGCCTCCTTGCGGCCCTCCTGGTTCCAGCTATGCAACACCCCTTCGCGATAGCGGTCGCGCAGCAACTGGAATTCTTCGCCGGTGGCGGCCCTCATGAGCGGCCTGATCCGCTCCCACTCTTGGTCAGATTCGAGCAGGATACGCTGCGCTTTCTGGACAGCCCTGGCAAAGCCCTGCATGAGAGCGGGCTCGCCGATGGCCAGGCTTGCCGCGAACACAAAGCCCACTAGCGGAAGCTCGCCGCTTATGCCGAAAGAACGCACGATATCGGAAACGGCGATCAGCCGCCGCCAGCCCTTAGCTTCGAGCCTTACCGCAAAGGGCCAAAAGTTTAGGAGGGCGTCCAGCCGCCCGAGGGCCGCCTGCTCGTTCAAAAGGGGAGGCGCCCCGAAAACAGGTTTCGCCGTGGCTGCCAGATCGCCCGCGCCGAGCTTGATGCCGTAGGCGCGCAGCAGGATCCAGCTCTTGTCGATGGGCCCTCCGGCGACGCCAATCTCTTTTCCTTTGAGATCGGCCACAGTCTTTATCGGGCTCGCCTCCGGGACGATGACGCCGCCCAGCGCAGCCGTAAACGGCATGAACAGATAATCGCCTCCAAGGCTCCTTTGACGCATGACCCAGAACCAATCCGCGACCACGATATCGGCCTGCTGCCCGAGCAGTGCGATGTCCGCAGCGATATTGGACGCCAAGAGGCGCTGCGAAAGGGTGAAGCCCTCCGCCGCGTCCAGCTTGTTGTTCGCGATTACATCGAACAACCATTGGGCAGTACCGAATTGCACGGCCCCGGCAATCAGCACGCTTTTACGCTCCGCCCTCGCTCCAGGCGGCGCAAGCGAAGCAATTACGCACGCCGCCGCAAGTACTTCACGCCGTGAAAATTGCGGACCCATGAAGTACCCCCTCGGAAAACGCAGCGAATGGCTGCTTTCGTTGCTCCTGGATTGCTCTGATGGGCTTCGCCCCTCGCAATGACGCTGAGCGTCAAAACTTGCGGCGTTTGCTCTAACTCAATATAGAGCACTAATCCGGCTCGGGGATAGAGAACTTCGCGGCAGTGGGCTGAGGTTCACCCGGCCGTAATCGGGTTGCTGCGGGGAGCTGCTTTGCCGGGCTGTAAAGAATGCGGTAAGCAACGTTGCAAATTGTGCTTTTGAGGCAAATTCGAATTAAATCGTTCTTAAGCTCACAGCGCTAATGTGCTGGCAAGCGCCGCTCCTGGGCGCAAGCTTTTCGCCGGTTACGTTGGAGGTGGGTTATGCGTTTGAAGCTTCAACAGTTTATGCACAATGAGACAGGCGCCTCCGCGGTTGAGGTCGGCTTGATCGCCGCGGGCATTTGCGTAGCGTTGATCACGCTTGCAGGCCAGGTGAACGACGACGTTAAGGTCGTGTTCGAGCGCCTTGGCGATATCCTCCGCTCGTTCAACCTGCATGCGCTGACATGAATGTTGGCGCTCCTAACCTGAGTCAGCCGATGCTTAAGCCCAATGCCTTCGCGGCGGCAGCAGCCCGAGCCTTTCTGCGCCATCGGCTCCCGCCGCCGCACCCTTCTTTGAACGGTGCAACGGGGTGCCTTGACCGGCTGGGCACAGCTGCACTCGAATTCCTGATACACGCTGGCTCGCCGGCGCCCCTGCCCGCGGAAAACGCTTGCGCCAGCGGCATGCCAGCCCGGTCTCCTTCCTTAGCCTCACACTAAGCAGAGTTTCCTGGATTCCCCAACGCATGGCCTTCCCGGGCGTTAGTGGCCATCGTGCCGGTAACGGCCAGTAAGGTGAATTTTGACACATTAAGCCGTGAGCCGACTCTTGCGGTACTGGCCGGACGTTCTCGTTTTTGGCGTTAAGCGCGGGTGAACTACCTTCCGCCAGGCTGCCTTGCGGCCTGCGCCTCAATTCATTGATCCCCAGAGACAAACACAACCCTAATACCATACCGCTAAAGTGTTTGGGTAAAATGGTATATTCCGAAGCGGATATTTAGACGTAAGGCGTTGTGGGACTATAATGATTAGGGATACTAAAAAGATAGACAGTACAATAATCTTGCCATAACTCCAACCAGAGTTACTAATCCTTCTAGAAAGAATAAATAGGCTTATACATACGATTATCGGCCAAATTAAAGCGCCCCACAAAACCGCCAGCTGTGATTTCCAATTGGTTACAAAGCCCGCCATGTACCAGCCAAATCCGAATATAAATCCCCACGGTAAATTTACAGGTTCCCGCAATCGGCCTATACTAAATAAAGGCAATATTGTTCCAAAAACAAGCGGAACGATAGAAAATGCTAATCGAACGCCTAGTGTCATCATTTTGAACTACCTCGACAAACCCCAGAGCCCTAATATTCAGCAACTGCAAATTATTTGATTAAAACGACTAAAATATGAAAGACGGCAAGTCCGGTCCCGAAGCTCTAGCAGTCCATATATGCTCATTCTGGGTATTTCAGGTTGCGACCCGGAGCGAGCCTGCTGGGCATTCGTTGGGCAAGCCAGGAATGTTTGCTTAGTACAGCCCGAGGCAAGTTCGCACCCATTTGCCGCACGCGCCGTCACGCGAACTTGCCTCGGATAAGCTGTGCTAGATCCAATAGTCTGCTAGTACGCCTGATCCGCGGGAAATCCTGTTGGTGCCAGCCGCAAATGGGTCAGGATTTGCCGCGGGGCGCACTAGCCGCGGCATATTGACAGCAAACCTTGCTGCTCGCCGTGAAAAGACTTAGCTTTTCCATCGGAAGAGAGGAACTTCCGAAATTGAATTGACGGCGAGGCAGCTTTTCATAAATCTTGGGAGGGAGCTTTAAGGCGCGTGGCCGCCTCGGGTTTACACCAAAGCATCTAATCTCGGGGGCAGGAGTTGCAATTTTCGTTTGAGAGATCTGGATTGGAAGCCGCGGATACGGGTTCGCCGCTCCGTAAATCGGGTCTCGACATCGTCGGCGACATTCCATGGGGAACCCACCTCTGCGAATTCTACGCCGGCAAAGCCGATTTGATCGATACGCTGGTGCCTTATTTTAAGGCCGGCCTCGATGCCAACGAATTCTGCATGTGGATCGCGTCGGAGCCGCTCCAGGCCGATGAGGCCGAAGCAGCATTGCGCGAGGCCGTTCCGGATCTTGACCGGTTCTTAGCCAAAGGCCAGATCGAAATTCTCGACTATACGCAATGGTATACGGCCGGCGGCAAGTTCGACGCGGACCGTGTGTTGCAAGCGTGGTCCAGCAAGCTCGAAACAGCCCTTCAGCGCGGCTTTCTGGGTTTGCGCCTGACGGGCAACACGTTCTGGCTCGATCAAGCCGATTGGGAGGATTTTACCCGCTACGAGGCTAGCGTCGATAGCATCATCGGCTCAAGGCGCATGCTCGCGATCTGCACTTATGCGATCGAAAAATGCGGTATGCGCGAAATCCTCGACGTATCCGCCAATCATGAGTTTGCGCTTATCCGGGAGCGCAATCGCTGGGAAGTTCTGCAAAATGTGTCGCGCCGCAGGGCGGAGCAAGCGCTTAAGGAGACTAACGCGCATTTCCGCGGCCTCTTCGACAACATGGCTGAAGGTTATGCCCTTCATGAGATCGTTACGGACGAGACCGGCGAGCCCTGCGATTACATATTTCTCGACGCAAATCCCGCCTTCGAGCGGCAAACCGGCCTCAAGCTCGAAGGATTGCTAGGCAAGCGGGTCACCGAGGTGCTGCCTGGGCTTGAAGCGGACTGGATCGAGAGATACGGGCGCGTGGCGCAGACGGGCCAGCCAACGCACTTCGAGAGCTATTCAGCGGACTTGCAGCGCTGGTATCAGGTATTTGCCTACCGCACCGGTCCTGGCCGTTTCGCCGCCATTTTCTACGACATCACGGATCGCAAAGTCCACGAGGAGCAAATCAACCTGCTCCTGCGCGAGGTCAACCATCGCTCCAAGAATCTGCTTGCGGTAGTGCAGGCGATTGCCCGGCAGACCGCTGCCCAGAAGACAGACGATTTTATCGGCCGCTTCAGCGAGCGGATTCGCGCGTTAGCCGCAAGCCAAGACCTTATAGTCAAGAATGAATGGAAAAATGTGGATCTGGAGGAGCTTGTTTGCTCGCAGCTCGCGCATTTTAAGGAGGTCATCGGCACACGGATTGAGCTAAGAGGGCCGCCGCTTTTAGTCTCGGCTCCGGCGGCACAAACCCTTGGCATGACGATGCACGAGCTTGCTACGAACGCTGGCAAATACGGAGCGCTTTCCAACGCACATGGCCGCGTCGAGATAGGATGGAGCCTCGAAAATGGCGGCGCGAAGCTTGTGCTTCACTGGCGCGAACGCGGCGGTCCTCCCGTCACGGCACCGTCAAGGCGAGGCTTCGGCTCGACCGTCATTTCCCGCATGGCCGCGCAAGCCCTCGACGCCAAAGTCGAACTCGAATTTCCGGTCACGGGGCTGTGCTGGCGGCTCGAATGCCCGGCCGGGGAAGCCGTGCAGTTCAGTCGAGCGTGCGCAGTAGGCAGCAATCCGGCAATGTCAGCGCATGCCTCTGGCCCGGCCAGCCTCGCGAACGTAAGCTCAGCCCAGATTTGCAAAAGCGCCCGTTGAACGGGTTGATTTGCGTCAAGGTAAGGGCCCAGCTTCCTGCGGCTTTTTAGCGAAAAGCCGGAAGGCGCGAAAGGGTCATGCGGAAGCCTAATACCAAATCCGGGCGATTGCTTCGCAATGCCTCATCGCCCGCCTTCGCGGATGCGGGCTCTGTCCTTCTCCAAACAAGCCCGGCCCTGGCAAGCTTGCCACCCAAAATGGCCGCATCCGCAAGCGAATCCGGCCGCCCGCCATGGCAAGCGTGCGGGGAGAGACGGGGTGAGGCCGTCTTTTGCTGCTGTTGGATGGAAATAACCAAGCAGATTCTGTGTCTCTCTGGCCCTGGCAGGATTGCTG
>JBKQNN010000049.1:0-11437 GCA_052145975.1 Rhodomicrobium sp.
TGGCGAGGCGGATGGCCATGCCGTGCTCAAGCGCACGCAGCTGCTCCAACCCCTCGGCCTGTTCGAGCGGCGTTGGCGCAAGGTCCACATAGCGCGCCAGCGCGGCCTTTCTGTACCCGTAAAGGCCGATATGGCGGTAAATCCCGGCATGGCCAGCCTTCCGCAAATGCGGAATGACGGCCTTGGAGAAGTAGAGTGCATCCCGATTCCGGTCGAAGACAACCGTTGTGCCGCTCGCAGGCGTCACTTTCTTCTGCGCCAGGAACTCTTCGAGCGCGGGCCCTTCGAGCCGCACGGCTGGGGTGACGATATCGGGTGCCAGATCGAGGATCATCTCGTCGATCATCGCCTCCAGCACCCCGGGAGGCGTCAGCCGCGCATCGCCTTGGAGATTGAGAACGATGTCTTCGAGGATGGCGGCGCGCTGCACCGCGTCGTGTACGCGCTCGGTGCCATTAGAGCAATCGGGCGAGGTCATGATGGCTTCCGCGTCGAAGCCGCGCGCGGCGGCAAGGATGCGCTCGTCGTCGGTTGCGATAACGACGCGGGTCGCCTGGGGCACGCTTTTTGCGATGCGCCAGACGCGCTCCAGCATTGCCATACCGGCGACCGGGTGAAGCGGCTTTCCCGGGAAGCGCGACGAGGCGTAGCGCGCGGGGATGACAATGGCTGCGGACATGGGCTTGCTCGCTATTCTGCGCGGAAGGACCGCGATCTGCCGGCAACCATGCGAAGTGCCAGCGTCTCTGGCAAGAGTTTCATGATCGCAACGACCAGTTTGTAGCGCCGGCCTGTAACCACGATGGAGCGGCCGCGCATGACGCCGTCATAGCCGGCTTCGGCCACTTCCTCCGCCGTGGACCACCACCCCTTGCCGAACTTCGAGACCCGTTGCTTCACGCCCGCCACATCGTGAAATTCCGTATGCGTGAAGCCGGGGCACAGCGCGGTGGTGAGCACGTTGCGCCTCCGGTTTTCGAGCAGAAGCGACTCCGAGAACTTGATCATGAACGCCTTGGCCGCGGCGTAGAGCGTGTGGCCGGGCGTGCCGGGAATGAGTCCCGCGACCGAGGCGACGTTCACAATGCGGCCGAAGCGGCGCTCGATCATGCCCGGCAGGAGCGCATGGGCGAGCTCGCAGGGTGCGGTGACGAGCACCTGGAGAAAGTTCTCTTGGTCCTTCCAAGAGGTGCGTGCGTAATAGCCGGGCACGGCAAAGCCCGCGTTGTTCACGAGACCGTCTATGGTGAGGCCGCGCGTGCCGATTTCGGCGACCAGGCGCTGCACCCCTTCAGGATCGGCAAGGTCCAGCGCAATCGGCATCGCGGCGATTTTAAATTTCGCCGCCAGCCCGGACGCGAGGGCTTCGAGCCGTTCGGTGCGCCTTGCGGTCAAGACAACATTCCAACCTTTCGCGGCGAAGACTTCGGCAAAGGCCTTGCCGATTCCCGCCGACGCTCCGGTTATGAGGGCCGTACGGCCGCTTACGGTTTCTGTAGTCATGTCAATAGCAACCCCGCATCATACCTTACGCGCGCTGGTAAAAAAGCGCTAATTCCTGACTTCCAGCAGCCGGCGCGCGATGACCTGCGCCTGAATTTCGGCGGCTCCTTCGAAGATGCTCAGGATGCGCGCGTCGCAAAGCACCCGGCTGATCGGATATTCGAGCGCGAAGCCGTTTCCGCCGTGGATTTGCAGCGCGCTATCCGCCGCCGCCCACGCCACGCGCGCGGCGAGCAGCTTGGCCATGCCGGCTTCGAGGTCGCAGCGCCGGCCGCCATCCTTTTCGCGCGCGGCGAAATAGGTAAGCTGGCGGGCGATCATGGTCTCGGCCGCCATCATCGCGATCTTGTCCGAGACGCGGGGGAAATTCACGATGGGCTTGCCGAATTGCTGGCGCTCGCTGGCGTAACGCAGGCCTAAGTCCATCGCGGATTGCGCGACGCCCACGGCGCGGGCTGCGGTTTGTACGCGCGCGGACTCGAAGGTTTGCATGAGCTGCTTGAAGCCCAGTCCCTCTTCGCCGCCCAGTAGCGCGGACGCCGGCACTTCAAAGCCGTCGAAGGAGATTTCATACTCCTTCATGCCGCGATAGCCGAGCACTTCGATCTCGCCGCCGCTCATACCCTCCGCGGGGAATGGGTTTTCGTCCGTGCCGCGCGGCTTTTCGGCGAGGAACATCGAGAGGCCGCGATAGCCGGGCTCGGCCGGGTTGGTGCGCGTGAGCAGCGTCATCAGGTCCGCGCGGACGGGATGCGTGATCCAGGTCTTCTGCCCGGTGACTTTATAGAAATCGCCGTCGCGAACCGCGCGCGTCTTGAGCGAGGCCAGGTCGGAGCCGGTATTGGGCTCGGTGAAGACCGCCGTGGGCAGCACTTCGCCGCTGGCGAGCTTGGGCAGCCAGCGCTCCTTTTGCTCCTGCGTGCCGCCGCCAAGGATCAGCTCCGCGGCGATCTCCGAGCGGGTGCCAAGCGAGCCCACGCCGATATAGCCGCGGCTCAGCTCCTCGGACACCACGCACATAGCTTCCTTGCCGAGCCCCAGGCCGCCGAATTCCTCGGGGATCGTCAGGCCGAAAACGCCCAACTCGTTCATCTTGTGGATGACATCGAGCGGGACGTAAGCGTTCAGCAAGTGCCATTGATGGGCATAGGGCTTGACTTCCGCTTCGACGAAGCGGCGCATCTCGCCGCGCATGGCTTCGAGCGTCTCGTCGACGCCGCTTTCGCCAAAATGCCCCGACCCTTCGGCCTGCCGGATTAGCTCCACCAGCCGCGCGCGTCCCGCGGGCGAATTCGCCTTGATGAGCGTCATCACGCCGGCGCTCGCGAAGGCGTGGCTGTCCCCGGATGTCAGATCGAGGTCGCGAAGCCGTACCATCTCGGATTGACTCATGGGGATGCCGCCGAGAATCTGCGCCGCATATTCGCCAACGCCGATCTGCGTCAGCAGCGCTTCCATCTCGCCAAAGCGGCCGTCCGCGGTCAGGCGCTCCGCATAGGCCGCCATTTGCTTGATGGCTTCGGCGTAAGTGGCAAGCCAGGCCAGGCCGTGGCAAGCGTGCTGCTCGCGCTCGATTAGGTCGGCGTTGAGCGCGCCGTTTTCCGTGACCTTCGCGCGGACCGCAGCAGAGGCGCGCCCCAGGAGCTGCTCTGCATTGCTGGCGGCTTCCTGGCAAAGCTGTAGCAGATTGGGCACCGTAACGGATCCGGCAGCAACGCTCATTCCAATTCCTTTCTTAGATGGATTCCGGCCTTCGAACGTGTGAAAAAATCGCCGAACCGGTTGAAATGCGGACCGCAGCGCCGGCCCCGCGGACGTGCTTGGGGACCCATATAAGAGCTTGTTCCAGTTTGATAGATGGATTCCCGCCTTCGCGGGAATGACGCCGCGGAAGCATTGGGGTAATCAAGTTCAAGCATGCTGGATCTGCGGAAGATCGACATCGAGCTCTGTATTCATTTTCGCTAGCGCCTCATCGACGATCCAAAGGTGCGAGCGGTGCCTCAGGTTAAGCAGCCGCCTCACGCTATTTTCGGGCATATGAAGCTCGCTCGCCAGTTTGACATTGGACCAGCCCTTCAGGCGCATTGTTTCATAAACCGCCAGCTTTGCCGTCACGAGCGACGGTAAAACGGCCCGGTCCGCACCGGCGTGGCTGGCGCCTTCCCGAGGCAATGGCCGCCGCGCTTTCATATATCCCTCAAGCGCCGTGACAACGCAATCGACGGCGTTTGCGCGGGCCTGCTCTTCCGTCTCGCCCTCGGTAAGCGCCTCGGGAATTCCAGGAAACCGCACCAGCCACCAGCCGTTTTCCTGCTTCTCCAATATGTAACGATATCCGAATGCCATAGCTGTCAGACCTCCAGCTCGTCTCGCGTTAGACCAAGCTGTTCGAGCATCGCCTTCAGAAGCCCCGGGCCGATTTCCTTTCTTCTGTCCTTCAATGTGGTGAACCGGCTGCCGTAATAGAGGCGCCCATGGCTGCCTTTGCCGTGAGCGCCCTCGAAACGAACGGGAACCCCGCGCTTTCGGGCAAGCTTACGAATTCGCTTCTCAAACTCGTTCCCATTCATCAAATGTATCGCACATATCTGTGCGAGGATCAATATGCCAACATTTAGTCTTTCCGGCCGAAGGCCAGATCGAGCCAAAGCCTGAAGAGCGTTTTCGGTTCCTTGCGCTTGGTTCCGGCAGGATCGGCGGCTTCAATTATTTGCTCTACAATCGCCGGCTCCACAGCGATTGTTGCCACCTCTACGACGGTTGTTTCTTCGATGACGAAAACTTCGCCTTGAGCGGCCGGTGATCCCAGATCAGGCGCAGTCTCCGCAGCGATAGGCTCGGGAGCGGCCTCTGCGGCAATTGCGGCTGGCTCCACGGACTCCAAAGGTTGTCTGACGTCTTCGGAGCTGCGACTTTCTAACCTCCGTTCGCCAGGGGCCTCTTCCGCTTCCGCCTGAGACGGAGCCGCAGGATGCGCCGTGGAAGGCTCAGCAGCGGGCTCTCCCGCCGTTTCCGCAAATAGCGAATGGTAGGGGCACTTCGCGGCGTCGCCCCCGCCGGCATGCTCGTGCGCATGATCCGCTGGCATCGAGGCGGCTGCCAACTCGGCCGTGACAGCCGCCGCCGGCGCTACGGGCGCGAGTTCGGGCATGGCGCAGGGCTCGGAGCTGCGCTTTTCGAGCACTTCGGGTTCCGGTACCGTTTCGGCTTCCTGCTGCACTGGCGCCGCATGGTGCGCTGCGGCGATGCCCAGGCTCGCGGCCACTTCTTCGACGCGCGCTTTCGAATCCGCGGCAAGATCGGCGAAGGTTGGTTTCGCTGCCGAAGGGGTGTGCACGGGCGCGGCTACGTGCGCTGCCGCCGGCGCCGCTGCCGTTTCGGTCGCCGTCGCGGGCCATGTCACGTAGGAAGACAACCGGTCGAGCTTAACGACAATCGAGTAATATTGGTTGCCGCTGGTGCGGGCCCCGGCAAGCCTGCGCACTTCGTCAAGCATGGTAGCGAAGCCGTAGGTTGCATCTTTCCCTGGCGGGACGCTGCCCTCGTTCCCGCCCAGGGTCTCGATCAAGCCATCGATTTCCTTGCCCACCTCATGATAGGCGCTGCCCGGAAACCGGTCTTCGGCGGCCCTGCGCAAACCCAAAACTGCTTGCATCAAGTCCACCGGGGTTTCCGGCTTGGAGGAAGGTGCTGGAGCGGCAGCGGCGGCAGCCGGTGCGGCGGACGCCGGTTTTTCGCTCGCGGGTGCTGGCGTCGCCGGCGCCTCAGCGGCTGGCGTCAGGAAGGACGCGATCCGGTCGATGTCCCTCGCGATAACGTTATATTGACTGCCGGAAGTGTTGGCCTTCGCCAGCCTGCGCACTTCGTCAAGCATGGTGGCGAAGCCGTAGGCAGCATCCTGGCCTGCTGGGACGGTGCCATCGCCCCCGCCCAGGTTCTCAATCAAGACGGCGATTTCGTTCGCTACCTGATAGTAATCGTTGCCGGTAAACTGCGCTTCGGCGGCCTTACGCAAACCGTAGACCGCTTGTAACAAGTCCTCCGATGTTCCCGTCATGCGTGCCTTCCGTTCTTTTTGTGTCCCGCGTGCCTAAGGCTTTGCCCAGAAATAACTGCGCCATCTGGCTTGTCCTTTTGTCCGCCCGCCGCGTTCCGGAAAGGGTTACATACCTCTTAGCGACGCGCTACCGCACGGCGCTACTTGAGCGCTTGGGTATGCGCCCCTTTCCGTGCCTTGCGGGCGAACAAAATTCCGGCGCCATATGACGCACTTATTTCCGGGCAAAGCCTAAGAACGAAATCGCCTGCTCAGCCAAACCGCGTTTTCGAGGCTTCGATAGCGTCCTCGAAAGTGCGCAGGCCCGTATGAGGCGCACTTACGAGAACGGCCATATTGCCGGGGCGATGCTCGTTCTTCCACATGCGCATATGCGCTTTCGGGATATCGGTCCAGGGGAAAACTTCGCTCATACATGGGTCGATGCGCCGCTCAACCATAAGGCGGTTGGCTTGGCTGGCTTGCAGCAAATTCGCGAAATGCGAGCCCTGAACGCGCTTCTGGTGCATCCAGAGATAACGGGCATCCATGGTGAGGTTATAGCCCGTGGTGCCGGCGCAGATCACGACCATGCCCCCGCGCTTGACCACGAAGACCGAGACCGGGAACGTCGACTCGCCCGGATGCTCGAATACGAAGTCCACATTGTTGCCTTTGCCGGTATGTTCCCAGATGGCCGCGCCAAATTTGCGGACCTCCTTGAACCACTCGGCGTATTCGGGGGTGCCGACCTTCGGCATTTGCCCCCAGCACTTGAAGTTCTTGCGGTTGACGACGCCTTTGGCGCCAAGCTGCATGACGAAGTCGCGCTTGTCCTCGTCGGAGACGACGCCGATGGCATTGGCGCCCGCGGTCGCGCAGAGCTGCACCGCAAAGGAGCCGAGGCCGCCGGAAGCGCCCCAGACGAGCACGTTATGGCCGGGGCGCAGCACGTGCGGGCGATGGCCGAATAACATGCGATAGGCGGTCGCCATGGTGAGCGTGTAGCAGGCGCTCTCCTCCCAGGTCAGATGCTGAGGCCGCGGCATGAGCTGGCGGTCCTGCACGCGGGAGAACTGTGCGAAGGAGCCGTCTGGCGTCTCGTAGCCCCAAATGCGCTGGGACGGCGAAAACATCGGGTCGCCGCCATTGCATTCTTCGTCGTCGCCGTCGTCTTGGTTGCAGTGCACCACGACCTCGTCGCCAACTTTCCAGCGCTTTACCTTGGAGCCGACGGCCCAGACAATGCCAGCGGCGTCCGACCCCGCGATGTGATAAGGGTTCTTGTGTACGTCTAGCGTCGAGACAGGGGTGCCCAGAGCCGCCCAGACGCCATTGTAATTCACGCCGGCGGCCATGGTGAGGAGCAGCACATCGTGGCTGTCGAGCGTCCATGTAGGCACGACTTCCATTTGCATGGCCTGGTCCGGCGGGCCGTGCCGCTCTTTGCGGATGACCCAGGCATACATTTTCGCGGGCACGTGGCCGAGCGGCGGAATCTCGCCAACCTCGTAAAGATCCTTGAGTTCACCCGAGCCAGAGCCCGCCCCCGGCTGCTTAAAAGCGATGACTTCACTCATGGACTGACTCGCTCCTTGGCACGCATTGCAATATTCGAGTTTGTGTGCGGTGCAGCATGACGCTTTTTCGCTCGCAGTGCAACATAGCCGAAAGTCCGCCGGGGCCGGGGAAAAGCGGCTGCACGGGGTGCGCACCATGGTTCGTCCCGCGCCCGAGCGCCTGACGATAAACGGCGAAGGGGCGGAGCGGTTGCAGTGTCAAGAAGTTTTCCGCGTCTTTTGCACCCGCTACGCACAACCCTGGCTTGCTCTTGACAGCACCGGCTCGCGCCAATACATATTAGTTGCATTCCGCGAATGCATCAATCCCTAGTGGCCCCCCGCGCTGCTAGGGGTTTTTTGCTGCGTCCGGCCCGCCTATCGACAGGGCCGTTTGTAAGGCAGGGCCTCGCTCATGGCCTCCTGCTCGCGCGCAACCGCCCTCCGCTCAGCCTGCAGATAATTCGCGACCGCCGAAGCAAGGCCGGGATCTGCCAAATAATGAAAGCTGTAGGTCGTCTCGGGCGCGTAGCCGCGCGCAAGCTTGTGCTCGCCCTGCGCTCCGGCCTCGACATGCGCGATCTTGTTGGCGATGGCGTATTCGATGGCCTGGTAATAGCACGCCTCGAAATGCAGGAAGTTGTGCGTTTCAAGACAGCCCCAATAGCGGCCGTATAAGGTGTCGCCGCCGATGAAGTTAAGCGCGCCGGCCACGTAAGCGCCCTCGCGTTTGCCCATGACCAAGAGAATGCGATCCGCCATGCGCTCGCCGATAAGCCGGAAAAACGTGCGGTTCAAATAGGGCGTACCCCATTTCCGGCTGCCGGTATCCATGTAGAAGGCGAAGAAGGCATCCCAGTGCGCCGGCTCGATATCGGAGCCCGTCAGCCATTCGATGGCCACGCCCGAGCCCCGCGCCTGCTCGCGCTCCTTGCGAACCGTCTTTCGTTTACGCGAGGAAAGCGCGGCCAGGAAGCCGTCGAAATTCTCATAGCCGCGATTGTGCCAATGATATTGGGTATCGGTGCGCTGCAGGAGGCCCGTTTGCCCGAGCGCCTCCCACTCTTCCTTTAACGCGAACGTCACATGCCACGACGAGGCGCGCTGCCGTTTGGCGGTTTCAATGGCCGCCACCGCAAGGTGTGCGCGTGCTTCGCTTTCGGGGAAGCCGGGCCGCACAAGAAAGCGGGGGCCGGTCACGGGCGTAAAGGGAACCGCCGTTTGCAGCTTGGGATAATAGCGCCCGCCGGCCTGCTCATAAGCCTGAGCCCAGGCGTGGTCGAAGACATATTCGCCATATGAATGCGATTTGAGGTAGCAAGGCAGGATCGCGGCGGTGGCGCCGTTTGCATCCTTCAGAGCGAGATGGCACGGAAGCCAGCCCGTTTTCGCCGAAGCCGAGCCGCTTTCCTCAAGCGAGAGAAAGAACGCGTGCGCCAGAAACGGATTGTAGGGCCGGCCGGGCGGGTTCGCGCAAGCGTCCCATGCTTGGGGAGAGATATCGCGAACGCCCTTGAGTAGGCCGACGCTCAAACCTGCGCGATTATCGTCCAACACCCAGCTCCCGGCTCACACCATCCGCGCTGATATAGTCTCAGTGCCGCGTTCGAGAAGAGCGGCAGGCCACCAGATAGGATAAGCTATGGGGTGCGAACTTGCCTCCGGCTGTGCTAGGACAAAGAGACGTGAGTAGCAGTTGAAGATAGCATTTTGCATAGTGTGGACGGAGACTTATCATTGTGCCGGAGGCACTTGTGACCAAGCTTTCCGCTTTTGGGTTGTTAGCGCTGGCGGTTATCTTCGCCGGCTTTAAGCCCGCTGGTGCGCAAGAAGAAGCCGCGCCGGCAAAGATGTCCGTAATCGAACTCTTTACCAGCCAGGGCTGCTCCTCATGCCCGGCCGCCGACCGTCTGCTCCAGCAACTCTCGCAGCGTCCGGGCGTGATCGCGCTTAGCTTCCCTGTCGCCTACTGGGACTATCTCGGCTGGAAAGATACGCTTGCGCGCCCGGAAAATACTGGGCGCCAGCGGCGTTATGCAGCCATCGAGGGCGGCGAGGTATACACGCCCGAAGCTATTGTGAACGGCCTGAAGCACTGCGTTGGCAGCGATCTTGAGGCAATCGAAACTGCACTCAAGGCAACGGCTCCCCTCGTCCGCAACGAAGCCGTGCCGCTGAGCCTGCGGCAGGAAGACGGAAAGCTCATTATCGAGACGGGCGCTGCACCGGAGGGTGCACAGCACAAGACTGGGAAGGTTTGGGTCGCTGCGGTCCGGCGCTCGGCGGAGGTCGCGATCAAGGCCGGCGAGAATTCGGGCCGGAAGATAACTTACACCAACGTGGTGCTGGGCCTCACCGAGGCAGGAGAATGGGAAGGTGCACCCGCAGCCTACGCAGTGCCGCTAAGCTCGATCCCAAAAGATCGGGATATGCTCGTTGCATTCTTGCAGACGGAGCCCCTTAGCCTCATCGTCGGGGCAGCGCGATTCCAGGGATAAGCGGCGTTTCGCATGGCTTTTTGGCTATTCAAAACCGAGCCGGAAGCCTTTTCCTGGGAGGACCAGCTCAAGGCCGGGCCAAAGGGCGAGGAATGGAGCGGGGTGCGCAACGCTCTTGCCCAAAAGCACATGCGGGCGATGAAGAAAGGCGACCTCGGCTTCTTTTATCATTCCGGCGATGAAAGGCGCATCGTGGGCGTGGTCCGCGTCGTGGCGGAAATCCACCCCGACTCGACCGATCCAACCGGCCGCTGGAATTGCGTGGATGTCGAAGCCGTTGGCCCATTCCCCGAACCCGTTGAGCTCGCCGCTATAAAAGCCGAGCCCCGCCTGGCCGGCATGGTGCTGGTCAAGAATTCAAGGCTCTCCGTTCAGCCTGTCACAGATCAAGAATGGGCTTTGGTCTGCCGCATGGGCGGATTTCCGGCGCGGCCTTGAAGCTTTGCCCGCCGTCCCGTAACACCAAATCCGCTTGATTGCTTCGGCAAAGACCCCCTCACTCTGTCTCTCTCCCCAAGGGGAGAGAGGACCCCTGAACGTCCGCTGCGGCTAGTTCTAGCGTCCCTTCTCCCCGAGGGGAGAAGGACAGGATGAGGGGGGACTTCGTGAAGCATTCAACCCTATTTCGTACAACACGCCTAACTCAGCTTTGCTCCTCGCATCCCCTCCGATCCCCGCATCGGTGGCGTCTACTGCCAGAAGGCGGTGAGCTTCTTCAGCCGCGAATCGCCAGCAGCCTTGCCGCCTTGGTCGGGGCTAAGCACCTCTTTGGGAATGAACTCGTTTGGCAAATGCGGGGCGGCCGCCTCCAGGAATGCAGTGAGGCCGCCATCTATATTATCCGGTTCGAACTGCAGCGGGCTGTTGCATGCTTGAATCGCCTTGCCAAGTTCGATCACAAAATGGCTGAAGGTAGCGGCGTGAGGCGTCTCGCGGCCAGGGCCGCTGCCGGTTTTCCATAGGGGCGGCATGCCTTTTCTTTGCCTTGGCCAGGTCTCCGTGGCGGCAGCCGATTCGATCCTGCCAGCTGCCCAGATCAGTTGAGCCACTTTTGGACCTGCCTGGCCGGAAGCTCCCGAGTTGACGAGATCCTCGATTTGGTTGCGCACAGACTCATGCGAATCTGCTTCGCTGAATTTCTCCAGCCGCAAGGCATAAAGACCAAAAGCCGTCCGCGCTTGCGGGGTCAGCTTTTCGATAGTTTGCTTGAGCTTACGGGCGTCTCTTGCGACCCGGCCGAGTTCGTCGGCAACCGCATCCATTTCGGCGGACCGTGCCGCTATCCGGTGCCATCGATGCGCCTGCGCGAAGAGCCCGGTTATCGAGTTGGCGAAGGTTGGCCTGTAATGTGCCGGTACTTTTGCCAGATCGCACAGGCGCTCCAGCGCGGCAGGAGGGACTTGGAAACGAAAGGCGTCTCGAACCGGTTCAAACGGACTGGGTGACGATCCGTTGCCTAGACCATTGCCGTTACTCATGTGCTACCTGACCGCTCGATTGTTTTGTGCGTTGCAATAAGGCTCGATAAAACCCACTCCTGAAGCCCCCTGGGACAGCGAGCTTACCAGGCTTTTCGCCCGCCCAGCCAGCCGGGCGATGGGCCATGATTAATGTGCGCCGCTGCCGCTCTTTGCCGCATAGTCTAATCGAATGGCAAGATTGGGCCGGTCTCAACTTATTTTACGAGCCGGCTACAGCAAAGCCCCCTCTTATACCAACCGTCAAAGATTTTGACTCCTGTTCCGGGGGTTCCCAAGCGCCAACCGATGTGATTGCCCTAACGCCAAGCACTGATTCGGCAGGGGGAACGCATGGCCATTCAAATCACGCGCTTAGAG
>JBKQNN010000050.1:0-5643 GCA_052145975.1 Rhodomicrobium sp.
TTGACCTTACCTTACGCCTGCGATCCAACTTCTGCATCTTAATTCTTGGACAGTTTCGTATCCAATCTTTCAAAGGCTTCACACAAATTCGCGATATCCCCAGGCAAGCCGCTCTCGAAAGCCAAAATTTTGCCGGTCACCGGATGGCGGAAGCGCAACACGGCCGCGTGCAGCGCCTGCCTTCGCAACTGGTTCAGCGCAGCGGCAGCTTCCGGCGGAAGCGCTTGCGATTTGGATGCAAATCCCGCGCCATAAACGCTGTCTCCCGCTATTGGCGTGCCGATATGGGCCATATGCACCCGCACTTGATGCGTCCGCCCCGTTTCAAGGTTGCACCGGACGACGCTTAAAGCGAGCGGATTGTTCCCTCGGCCTTTCGGCGAGATGGAGGCCAATCGATAGGTGTGCAGCGTCTCGTAGCTGGTAATGGCGATCCGGCCGCCCGCGGTAACGGTGGCCATCTTGGTGCGCAACGTGGTGTGGCGTGCGATCCGCGTTTCGATGCGTCCGGCCCGCGGCGAGGGTTCGCCCCACACAGCTGCGATATATTGCCGGCGGAGATCGCCCGTCCGCCCGTGATCGGCGAACTGCCGGGCGAGGCCCCGATGCGCTGCATCGGTCTTGGCCGCGACCATCAGCCCGCTCGTGTCCTTGTCCAGCCGGTGCACGATTCCTGGCCGCGCGACGCCGCCAATGCCGGACAGGCTTTCCCCGCAATGTGCAATGAGCGCGTTCACGAGCGTGCCACTCCGATTGCCGGCGCCGGGGTGGACCACCAGCCCGGCCGGTTTGTCGATTACGATGAGGCTGTCATCCTCATAAACAACGCGCAGAGCGATCGGTTCGCCTGCGAGCGCATAAGGCTCCACAGCCGGCACCTCGACCTCGAAGCTATCGCCTTCGCGCACTTTAGCGCTTGGATCGGTCACAGGCCGGCCCCGGGCCGTAACCCGGCCGCCACGAATGAGATCTTGCAACCTTGCCCGGCTTAGTGTCTCAATCCGGCTTGCCAGAAAACGGTCGAGCCGCGTACCGGCGCCGGTCTCATCGACGGTGTGCCGGCAGCTCGAAGATGAAATCCCGCTTGTCACGATACAACCCAGCATGCCTATGAATACGCGGATTCTATGACAAATGTTTCAGGCCCGCTCCCGGGCAGCGTTTTTACCCCGCGCGGTGTCCGCATCCTCAAGATCGCCGTGGCGATCATGACGGTGCTCCTGCTGCTTGGAATGGTGGCGCTTTTCTATGGCGTCGCGCAGCAGGTGTCAAAGCTCGGCGAGGCGTCGAAGCCCGCGCCAGCATCGGCGCCCGCTACCCAGACACCTTATGCGCGAGTCCTGGATTTGGGCCAAGGCAAGCTCGAAACGGTCGCAGCCAGCGGCGATCTCGTGATTCTTCACTGGAAGGGTGAGGGAAGCGATACGGTGCTTTCGATCGATCCCCGGAATGGAAATGAGCTTGGACGAATTCAAGTCCCTCACCATTAGCAGCGCACACATAAATACGGTACAATCGGGATACAACCACAGTGCAGCTTTAGTTGTAATTGCACCCTACAGTAGTAAATATACAGAAGACGTATCGGTTTGTTATCCACTGCATTAGTTTTTACTGGCCTTCCTTTATGAGTAGTAGGTCTATATATATTTAGGCGAAGGCAGAGAGTGTACAGAGTATGCCGCAGGACCACAGCGAAACGATTTCTGCCATGAGGGCAGAGATCCCGCGCTTAAGGCGTTTCGCGCGCTACATGACGCGCGATGCGGATTACGCGGACGATCTCGTTCAGGAATGTTTGACCCGCGCTATCGCCAATATTGCCTCCTGGCAGCCCGGCACGAACCTCAGGGCCTGGCTTTTCGTCATCTTGAAGAACGTATTCCGCAACGACAAGCGCCGCGCTCAGCACGATATTGCCTATCGCAACCGGCTCGAAAAAGATGCGCCGCTTTACACCGGAGCGGACCAGCATCACCATCTCGTTTTGTCGGAGGTGCAGGACGCGTTCATGCGGCTAACCGAAGATCACCGCGAGGTCTTGATGCTGATCGCGGTGGAGGGCCTGCGCTACGAGGAAGCGGCGAGCGTACTCAACATCTCGGTGGGCACGGTCAAGTCGCGCCTGTCGCGGGCAAGGTCGGCGCTTCGCGCGCTGGTGGACGTTTACGAGGGCGATCCAGGCGTGGAAACCGTTTGAGCCGCGCGCCCAGGTTGCGATGGAGCTGACGCAGGAAGACCGCGAGAAAGCCTGGTTACTTCTGGCCGATTTGTTCGTCCTCGACACAGAACCCACCGAATGGGACTACCAAGCAACTGCCGAGCGCCTGCGCCAAATTGGCTTGGGGCGGCAGGAAGCCGAAAAAATCCTGCTTTACGAAGTCGCGCCTATTGCCGGGGCCAATCTCGGATATTTGCTCTGGCCGGTCATTGGGGTGTGGGGCGCCTTCGAACCCGATCCTATGTGCGCCGGGATTGGGGCTTACGTCAAGCGAAGGGCAGCCCGGCCGCAATGGCACTATTTTTTGCAGGACCGCTTCATGCGATGGATGGTGAGGCAACTGGAACCGGAAAAGCTTTTGAGCCGGATGTGATACCGAATCCGGTTGAGTAGCTCCGCACCCGTCATCCCGGAACGGCGCTTGCGCCGTATCCGGGATCTTACGGGGCGCAGGCATTTGTAACGATCCCGGATAACGCCTCCGGCGTTTCCGGGATGACGGCGGCGGAAGCAATCGAGTGGATTCGGTATGATACGCGGCAGCGAACTCGAAACTACATAATATTGCAACCTGAAACCCACTGCGGTAAAAGATCTTATGGATTTTACCAGCTTGCGCGTGGCGAACGCCAAGGACGCTGACACTATTTCTGCTTTAATCAACTCGGCTTACCGGGGGGAAGCGAGCAAGCGCGGCTGGACCACAGAGGCCGGTCTTCTGGGCGGGCAAAGAACGGACCCGCAAACGCTTCGCGAGACGATCGCAGACGTGCGCAATACGGTTTTGCTGCTCTATGAGCAGGATGCACCGATCTGTTGCGTATACTTACAACGGAGAGAGGATCGCGCATATCTCGGCATGCTCACCGTTGAACCTGAGTTGCAGGCGCGCGGCCTCGGCAAGCGGCTTCTCGCAGCTGCCGAGATTTGGGCGCGCGAGAACTGGAAAGTTGCGAAAATCGAAATGACCGTGATCCAGAAGCGGCATGAGCTCATCGCCTGGTATGAACGCCGCGGCTATTCGAACACGGGCAGAACCGAGCCATTCCCCTATGGCGATGAGAAGTTTGGATTGCCGAAAGTGGAAGGCCTTGAGTTCGTGATTTTGGAAAAAAGTCTCTAACTTTCCGGAGCCGGTGAGTTAGCGCCCCTCGCGATACCAGGTCAGCGACAGAAGGCTGAGCGCAATACCGAGCGCGGCGAAGCCTGAGATGAGCGGTGTATAGGATATTGCCTTCACCTCGAAAGCATCGCGGACTTTGAGCCCAAGCCACGTATTCCCGTAAAAGCGATGACCCGAGCGCACCATTGCGATCGAAGGCATGGGCGCCGGTGCCGCACCGGCCGTCCCGCCCATAAAGAAGGCGCCGCCGCCCGTGTTGTCCAGCACGGGCCGTAGCGGTTCATCGGTGGTCACCACCTTCTGGAATTCCGGCGAATTCATCTCGCCGGCCACGGTCAATGCGGTCAAGCCGTCCATGGTGATGCGGTGAACGCCCGGCTCATCGGCCGCAATGGTTTTGACGAACCGGCCCGGCGCTTTCTTATCGAGCGCAACCTTGATCTCCTTGCCGGAGGGGGTTGTAACCGTTGCCTCGCCTACTGCTTCTTGAACGGAGCGCCGCTCGATGGTGACGCTGCGCTTGCCGGCCTTCGCGGAAAGCGCCTCTTCTTCAAGGTCGGGCTCTTTCATGAGCCAATGTGCAAGCCTGCGCAAAAGATCAACATGCGGGCCGCCGCCTTCGTAGCCGCGCGCCCAAAGCCAGGCGTGATCGGAGAGTAGCAGCGCCACGCGGCCCTTGCCGCGCCGGTCGAGCACGAGCAGCGGCTTGTCCCCGGCCCCGCTCATGACCACCTCGCCGCGGTCCGTCTGCGCATCGACCACGCGGAACCAATGCCCCCAACGCGGCTTCTCCCCCTCTTTCATGGGAGCCCCGGGTAGCCCAGCCGTTACGGGATGCTTCTCGCCCTCCTTGGTAATGGCCGGCTGGAACGGCTCCTCATAAACCTTGCCGGTCGGGTGCGCAGGCAAAACCTGGCCGAGCGGCGTGCGTGCCAGGCTCGACGGGCCGGCGAAATCCGCGCCGGCGGCCACCAGAACCGCGCCGCCTTGCTCCACATAGCGGGCGACGTTATCGAGATAGAGCATGGGCAGCACCGCCCTGCGCTGATAGCGGTCGAAGATGATCAGATCGAATGTGTTGAGCTTCTCGGAAAACAGCTCGCGCGTCGGGAAGGCGATCAGCGAGAGCTGATCGATTGGCGTACCGTCATGCTTTTCCGGCGGGCGCAGGATAGTGAAATGCACCAGATCCACCGCGGCATCGGAACGCAACAGGTTGCGCCATGTGCGCTCGCCGGCGTGGGGCTCGCCAGACACCAGGAGCACGCGCAGATTTTCCCGGACCCCTTGCGCCTGGATGACCGTCTTATTGTTGATTGTGGTCAGCTCGCCAGGCTCTGGCCTTAAATCCACTTCGACGATGTTCGGCCCGGCGTGTTCGAAACGCAGCGAGATCGGAACCGTCTTGCCATAAGGCGCTCTGATTGTCTCGACGGGGCCGGTTTCGCGGCGTATTTCGAAGGTCGCCAGGCCGTTCGTGCCAGGGCCGTTGCGCTCGGCTCTGATCTCGGCGGTCTCCACGGTTCCAGCGAGCCCGAAACGCGGCGCGGACACAACTTCGATGCGCGTGTCGCTTTCTCCGCGCGCGCCCGTCAGGAGCGCATGGACGGGCGCGTCGAAACCAAGCGAGCCTTTATCCTGCGGCACATCGTGGATCTGGCCGTCGGTGACGAAGAGCGCACCAGCCATGCGGCCTGGCGGGATATCCGCCATTGCCTTGCCGAGCGCCGCGAACAGGTTGGTCGTCTCCCCGCCGGAGAGCTCGCTGCCGGGCACATGCACAAAGCGGGCTTCGAGATTGGGGATTTTGGCGAGCTGATCTTTCAGCTCCGACTCGATTTGGCGTGCGCGATCCGTCCGGCCCGCCAGCTCCATGCTCGAGCTTGCGTCGATAACGGCCACCGCGATATTAGGCAAAGGTTGCCGGTCTTCGCTCTTGAGATTGGGGTTTGCGAGCGCGGCGAGAAAGCAGGCAAGACTCAAAGTCCGGAGCACAACGCCGCGCCGGTTGCGCCATGCGAACAAAACGATCGCCGCGAGGCAAAGCACGCCCAAGACCGCGAACAGCTCGCGCGAGAAGAAGGGGAAGAACTCTACGGACCAGTTCATGATGGGTTAAAGGTTAAAGCCCCCCTCATCCTGTCCTTCTCCCGCCCGCATCCGCTTGCGGAAGCGGGCACTCTGGGTTGCAAGCTCGCCAAGGCGAGCTTGCTGGGAGAAGGGACGACTGAACTAAGCTCTCGCCCGTGGAAAGGGCCGCTTCCCCTCTCCCCTTGCGGGAGAGGGGCAGGGGTGAGGG
>JBKQNN010000051.1:0-4754 GCA_052145975.1 Rhodomicrobium sp.
TTACGCCGGACTTGCGCTGGTGGTGCTCGGCATCTCTTTCATGATCGCCGAAGCGTTCATGCCCACCTTCGGCATTCTGGGCTTCGGCGGGATCGCCGCTTTCGTCATCGGCGCGGCGATGCTCATCAACACCAACATCCCTGCCTACCGCGTATCCTACAGCGTCATTGGTACCATGGCTGCAATTAGCGCCGCATTCTTCGTGCTGCTCATGGGCTATGTCTGGCGTTCGCAAAGGCGAAAAGCGGTCAGCGGCGCCGAGCAGTTGGCGGGCAGCGAGGCGGTTGTCTTGAGCTGGCAGGATGGCGAAGGCTACGTCTGGGCCCAAGGCGAGCGCTGGCACGCGCGGGGCGGCAAGGAATTCGTGGCAGGACAGAGAGTAGCGGTGCAAAAGCTCGATGGCCTGACGCTCGTGGTTGGCACGAAATGAAACTATGCGTTGGCAAGAAATATAAGGATTGAGACGGTCATGCCGGTTGAAACATTCGCCCAGAATATCGTTCCCTTCATCTTTCTGGCCTTGATTGTGCTTTGGTTTTTCGCCATGGCAATTCGCATCTTCCGCGAATACGAGCGCGGCGTTGTGTTTACGCTGGGGCGCTTCACCAGGGTCGCCGGGCCCGGCCTTGTGATCATCGTGCCGGTGATCCAGCAGGTGATGAAAACGGACTTGCGTACCGTCGTGGATGTCGTTCCGCCGCAAGACGTGATCACGCGCGACAACGTCTCCGTGAAGGTGAATGCGGTCATCTATTACCGCATTGTCGATCCGGAGCGCGCCATCATCAACGTCGCCAACTATATGGCGGCGACGAGCCAGCTCGCGCAGACAACGCTGCGCTCCGTGCTCGGCAGGCATGAGCTGGACGAGCTTTTGGCCGAGCGCGACAAGCTCAACGTTGACATTCAGACGATCCTCGACCGGCATACCGACCCCTGGGGCATCAAGGTTTCGAACGTCGAGATCAAGGACGTCGACCTCAACGAGAACATGATCCGGGCCATTGCGAAGCAGGCCGAAGCCGAGCGCCTGCGCCGCGCCAAGATCATCAATGCCGAAGGCGAGCAGCAGGCGGCCGAGAAGCTGGTCGAGGCCGGCAAGATGCTGTCGCCGGTGCCGGCCGCGATGCAGCTCCGCTATTTCGCCGCGTTGCACGATATCGCGGGCGAGCGGGCATCCACCATCGTGTTCCCGGTTCCGATGGATTTGTTCGACAAGCTGAAGGGCTAACGCGAGGATATGATACGGGAATTTCCGCCCGATTATGAACTCGTTGCGTTTTTCGAAGCCGAGCCCGTTGTCCTCGATCCTGAGGCACCCTGGGTCTACAACACCCTCGATTTCCAGACTGTGCGAAATGGGATCGAAGTACGGTGCCGCATCGCTCCGTCATACGGAGAACTTACAGTGCGCCTGATGCTGGAGGGCGAGGAGCTGGCGAAATATGAGTTGTGCGGCGCCGAGACCTTTCGCCTTGTGATGGAAAAGGGGCGTGAGGTCCTGGCAGTGGCTTTTGCCCCGGAGAAGCTGCTGGACAACTTTGCGCTACAGCTAAAGCCACGGGTGTGGGCGGCGTGGGGCAACTTGCATCAGTTTCCATAGATCCCGGCTTATACCAAATCCAGGCGTTTGCTTCGCAACGCCCCCTTCATCGCCCGCCTTCGCGGGTGCGGGCTTAGTCTTTCTCCAAGCAAGCCCGCCGGCATTAAATTAGGTGGCATTAGGCCGTGAGCTGACTTACGGGCCGTTCGCGGCAGCGTCTCTTATCTGGAGTTAAGCGCTCCTCTCGAATTGGTGTTTCATGTCCCCGGCCGTACTGCGGTGTGGAGGACGGCACTCGCCGCGTAAACGCCAGCTTATCCGTCATCGATCGTGAAGCGGTTCCTCGCTGTGGGCGGGGACAGAACGGCGGCGCCGGCGTCCCGGCGCGGCCGAAGACGATCACGTACATCTAAGTCTCCACTACACGGCTACTTTTCAAAGAACTCCGCAGGCGTGCCGCCACTATGCCTGGCGATACGAAAGTGAATTGCGGATGGCCTAATGATGGTAGCGATCCGGCGTGAACGCAACCAGAACAGGAGGGTTTTTCCACAACTTTTCCGATAATTCAGGCGTAGCTGCGCGAATAAGTTGTAGGGCTGCGCAGCGGCAAGGTCCACGCAAGCTACATGCGAACAATACGGCAACGAAGATGGGCGCGCCCTGGAGGCATGCGGCGCGAGTTTTGCCAGTGCGGAGCAGGATGAAGTTATGAAACTTGGCCATGCGTGTACATTTCCCAACAAGCCGCGCGGCGAAACGCCCGCGCCGCCGGCGGAAAATCGAGCCCCGGCATTGCCGCGCCCGCTGGCCCGCCGCGCGCTATCCAGCCAGATAGCCGGGCGCGCTTGTCACGCTGTGCTTGCCGTCCTTCGCGCGATGGACGCCGCCAGCATCTTGCGTCTGGCGGGCTCGGTCTTAGCCCAGGCGCTCCACGCTTGGCGGCCCGGCCAAGCCAGCGCAACCGTCCCGCGTCATACCCGCCGGCCGGCCGGCGCCGGGCCGCCTCACCCCAGCTGGCCCGTTTCCGCTTATCAGGGGCCTTCAGACTACGGTTCGGATATCTTGAACGGCAGGAATCGAGCCATAGCGACGTGAGGCACGGGGTATCAGCGTCAGATTTTTGAGCGGCAGGTGCGGTTTCTGGGATCGTGCCTTCGTAGGAGCGCTATCGCCCGCCTTACTCGTGTCGACTGTATAGACAGCCGTAGGGGCGTACCATGGTAAATTTTCGGTTGGTTAATGAGCACCCGCCATCTTTTCCGCCGCCGTCTTTCTGCGAATCTTTTGCCACTTTAGGTCGAATTCCACGATTCCAAAATACCCGTTAATGTTAGATTATTGGTAACTCCCAAGCCCGCTTTATACAGACAAGTTCGCGACGAGCGAAGAACAGGGGGCGGTGAGGGTTTTCAGGATGCCCCAGCCCTGTTTTCTGGCTGTTGAGGTGACGGAGCGGAGGGCAGCGAATGTTTCGGCCCCGGCGCTGGTCCTGAATCCGCCGGAGATTTTCATTTTGACCTTCATCATGCGGATGTCTTGTTCAGCCTGGTTATTGGTGAAGGGCACGGCGAAGTCCCATACGAACCGCAAAACGTCCTTTTTGAAGTTGCGGAAGCGGATTAGAAGATTGTGTCCCGGACGGCGGGCCTGCCTGCCGCGAGCACCGGTTCGTTTCGCCAGCGGCGGCTGCAGTTCGTGGAAGGCCAGTCCGCGCGCCACGATAGCATCGTAAAGTTTGAAAATGCGGCGTCCGGCCCGTCCGGCCAGAACGCTTGCGCCTTGAGCCACGGCGCGGTGCACGGCTTTGCAAGCGTGTCGCAGAAGCCAGAACATCTTCTTGGCCCACGGCTCTTTTTCAATATCGATCAAGGCTTTCAATTCGCGCAGATGGTGCGCGTTGCACAAAGCATGTTCGACATTGGGCAACGTGTAATAAGGCTTGAAGTGATCGTGAACGATCACGCCGCCTTCAAAGGCTGGAATGTCTCCACGCTTTTCGGACACGCGATAATGCGTCAACAACGCCGTCGACGCGCAATGCAGCCATTGGGTTTTGCCGCCGATACGAAAGCCGGTTTCATCGAGATGCCTTACAGCGGCCGCCGCGGTTTGGGCCGCGATGCGTTCAACGAACGCGCGCAGTTCTTCGGCTTTCTTGGTGCCCCAGGCCACGATGCTCGCCGGACAAAGACTGGACGCGCCGAACAAATCGCCCATGACTTCGGCCACGCGATCTTCGGGGATCAATTGTTGCGCGTTCAGATAAACCGCCGCCGCCTTGATGCGGGAGCCGTACTGAGCGCTTGACGTCACGCCTTCGGGGAACGCCGCTCTCGTCTCGCCGTGACACGCACCGCATTCGTAAATCTGCGCCCGATGCTCTGTGACTTCCAGCCGAGGCTCCGGCATGTCGAACACCTGCCGCTTCTCGGCTCCCGTCGCCATCGCCGCGCTCAGCTTCGCCCGGCAATGCACGCAGTTCGTCGCCGTGTGCCGCTTGACGATGTCTGGCTTGCCCCTCTGCCGCAACGTGCCGCCCTTATGCCCAGCCTGGCCGCCGCTTGTCTTACCGGAAACGCCGCGCAAACTTCCCGCGATCCGGGGCTTCTTGCCCAACCCATCGCTCGACGGCGGCTTGCTGCTGTTTGAGCTGTTCTTCTCCAACCGCCGCCGAAGCTCCGCGTTCTCCTGCTTCAGGGCCGCAATCTCGCGCCGCAACCCATCTATTAGCTCCTGCACTTCCGGGGAAAGTTCCATCCCCGCCTTGACTCATTGTTCGCGCCTTGCCTCAACCAAAATCGGCGTTTGCAAAAAAAAGCGCCCCTTCCTGTGGCCCCTTCGACTCACATCGGGCTTGGGAGTTACGATTATTGCGCGCGTTAACCACAAATCCCAATCTACAGTTGCGGAATTAGTTAACGGCAATCAACAGTTAATCGTGTAATATCAATGAGTTATTAGTCCGTATTAAGCTGATCCGCTGCCGGGACGGTTTATTCTTGGCGGCGCGTCGAGGGAAGAAGAAAATCAAGCCTGTGGCGATGTATTAGCAGAAAATATAGGTTTGCGAGTATTTAAAAAATGCGGCAGCCGCAATATGCAAGGAAGACTATTGACAGGGAAATGCTGTCTCCGCCGGCTTCAAGGGCGTGCGCGAGCCGGGCATGGCAAGTAGAGGCCGGGCGTTACCGGTCGAATGCTTTGCCAC
>JBKQNN010000052.1:0-4425 GCA_052145975.1 Rhodomicrobium sp.
TCGTGCGCAACCTCGCCGAGCGCGGCGAACTCGCCTGCTACGCCGCCGTGGCCGGGCTCGACATCGCCAAATCCACACAGTCGCATCACTATCGGATCCTGCGCGAGGCGGGTCTGATCGCGCAGCGGAAAGAAGGCGTGTGCTTTATTTCGAGCCTGCGCAAGCCGTGTATCGACGCGCTCTTTCCAGGGCTGCTCGACGCTGTGCTGCGCAATTTCCGCGGCTGAGCCGCGGCACGCTTCGTTCCGGCAACCCTTCCATAAAAAGGCCACGCCAGCGGCATTAGCCTCTTGCGCAGTATCGGCTTAGCCACAGCCGGCGGGCAAGTTCGCGCCAGAGGAGCAAGTTGCGCCGCCTATCGGTCTTCATCGCAGCGTTCTTCGTTTTGCATCCGGCGTTAGCAGCGCCGCAGGAGCAGCCGCCTTCGGGTGCCCCCGAGGCGGTGCTGAAATGGATGAAGGGCTACCGCGCCAAGCCCACTCCCGCCGCGGTGCCCGCCGCGATCCAAGCTTTGAGCGCGCATGGCACGATCAAGGACCCGGATAGCTCCGGCGTTTACGTGGGCTTTTACGCGGGCGTCCTCGCCACCAACCCGAAAAAGGCATGGCCTCTGATCGAGAAGACCCTCCCGCTGCCGTTCGAAGATCAGTGGATCGTCATCCGCGGGCTCGCCTATTCCGGCCTGCCGCAGTGGAAGGATTTGATGCGCGTGCTCGCCCTTCGCGTGCCCGAGCGGCAAGTCATGGCCCAAAGATATCTGGATGGCGACTTGCCCGCGCTAAACCGGGTGTCGCTTGAGCCGGTCCCGCAGGACGGCAAGTTCAAGCGGTTCTTTACCGGCCAAATGTTCTGGGGCGGTGGCACGCCGGCCAAGCGCCAGATCACGTTTCAATCCTCGCCCGAGCTTATCGACGCGCTCTGGGGCATCTATTACGCCTCTGGCAGCGAGGGCGCGATTGCCCAAATCGCGGTGCTTCTGCCTTGGTCGAAAGAGCGCGACAACGTCGAAAAGCTCACCATCGGCAGCATGGCGAAGTTCACGCTCGCTTCCAATGCCGCGCGGGATGTGGAACTGCTCGCCCTGCTGAAGCGGTTGCAGGAGCATGAGACGGATGCGGTAAAGCCGATCTTGGCGGAGGTGATCGAGGCCGCCGAGCTTGTCGATACCTCCCGGCTTGGCAAGGAAGCGATGGCGGCACTTGAGGAGCTGAAGAAGAAGGGCCCCGGCTCTACGCGCGACCTCGCGACCTGGGGCTCGGCCGGCGAGGCGGCCATCGCGTTCAGTTGCCTCGGCCTTGCGGCAGTAGGCCAAGTTGAGGCAGGCATCCCCTGCGTCGTCGGCGGCGCTCTGACAACCGGCGCCGTGCGCTATCTGGGGGGCGCCGCGAACTAGCGCGCGGCGGCTAGCGGGCGGCATGCTTGCAGGCGTATATCAGGCAGCCCATTGCCTGGGTGTGGCTGCCATGCGAGCAGCGCCCCATGCGCAGGCACTGGTGTCCGCCGCATGAGGGCGGCGCGGCGCAGCTTGGCGTGAATATGCGCGGCTGCGGGCTGTGCGCTGGCGGGGCTGAATGGGCTGCGCCGGTTCCCGCGATTATGGAAGCGCACAACAGCGCTTTGCCGATATTTGCGCGAAATCGTTTCATGAAAGGCTCTCCGTTAGCCACATCCCGCTTGCACTGGGACTTGATCTGGGTGTGCGCGGCTCGCAGCATGAAATGCCGCTGCGCAGACATTGGATCTATATAGACCCGGCGTGCCTAATACCAACCGCCATAAGTTTTCAGCGTTTGTTAGTCATGTTCGATGGACATAGCTATCCAATTCCGCGGTTTCCAGCGCCTGAGCGCAGGCGCTTGCGTTTACCTTTTGGCGCGGGCGGCGCTCACCGGAAGCTCCCCCGGCCCTCGCTGCCCAGACCCGCCGCCGGCCGCCCGGCAACCGCCCCCGCCTCGCGCTCAATCCTGCAAATAACGCCACAGCAAGCCTCCTGACCGCGTCCGCACTTTCCGATGGCGCAATGGTGCCCCATAGCTCCTTACCGATGTGCTAACGCGGCGCAGGGCATCGCAGCAAACTCAGTTGTCATGGCCCGGCTTGACCGGGCCATCCAGGAAAATCCAATGCGCTCAATGCATTACTGGATGGCCGGGTCATGCCCGGCCATGACGGCAGCGGGTGCGCCCGTTTTTTCACACGCTCCTGCGCGGGAATGGCGTTGCGGAAACGCGGCAGGCGCCTGGAGGAAGAAACAACGCGGCTGAGCCCAGGCAAACCCTTGTAAAAAGCGGCTTCTATTTGCCATGCCCGGCTCGCGCTAGCCCTTAAAGCCGATGACGCAGGCATTTCCCTGCAAACGGTCTTCCTTGCATACTATGGCGGCTGCATTTTTTAAATACCCGTAAACCCATATCTTCTGCCAATACATCGCTGCGGCCTTCACTTTCTTCCTCCTCAGGCGCGCTGCCAAGAAAAAGCCGTCCCGGCAACGCATAAGCCCAATACGGACGAATAAGTCATTGAAATTACACAAATAACCTTTGCTTGCCGTTAACTAATTCTGCAACTAGAGGTGTGGATTCGTGGTAAACGCGCGCAACAATCTAATATTAACGGGTATTTTGGAATCATGGAATTCGACCTAAAGTGGCAAAAGATTCGCAGAAAGACGGCGGCAGAAAAGATTGAGTGTGCTCATTTACCAAGCCAAAATTAACCATGGTACGCCCCTACGCATGCCTATCGCGCCGGCCTACACCCGTAGGGCGGGCAGTAAGCGCTATGGCGATGCCAGCATGCTCCTTGACAAGGTAAGGCATATTCCTTACATTTGCCTCAGGATCGGGAGGTCCGCCATGGCTGCTTTGCTCGAAGAAATCAGCACCATCACCGCGAAGGGACAGACGACGATTCCGAAGCCGGTGCGGCAGGTGCTTGGCGTCGATTACGGTGGCCGTATCGCCTTCCGCGTCGATGAGCATCACGGCGTGACCGTTCATCGCGCTGACGATGAGCATGACGATCCGGTGATCGACGGCTTCCTTGCGTTTCTCGCCAAGGACATCGAGCGCCGGCCCGAAGCGGTGACGGCCCTGTCCCCGGAACTCGCGAAGCGGATTGCAACGCTGGTCAAGGGCGTCGCCATCAATCTCGATGAGGCGATCGACGGCGGCGTCGATCTCTGACGATGGCCGCCGTCAATGGGTGGGAGTTGTTTGCGCATCCGCTGTTTCTCGATCAACTCGAGAAACTGACGGCAGTTGTCGAACGCGTACGCAAGAAGGATCCCCGCGGCTGGCGCAAGAGCGCCAACGCGAAGCTCTTGGCCGCGCTCCACAGGCTCGTCTTCGAGACGATCCCAGAAGATCCTACGCGGCCGGAATACCGCCAGGGCGGGACGCTGGGCGAAGACCGCAAGCACTGGTTCCGGGCGAAGTTCGGAGCCGGGCGGTTCCGCCTGTTCTTCCGCTATAGCGCCAAGACGAAGGTCGTCATCTTCGCCTGGGTCAATGACCAGACAACGCTGCGCGCCTACGGGGCGAAGACGGACGCTTATGCGGCGTTTCGCAAGATGCTCGACAAGGGCAATCCGCCGGATGACTGGGCGGCGTTGATGGCGGCGTGCGGTGAGGACGCAAACAAACGCCTGGACCATGCAGCCGCGGAGGTTCGCCGCTAGAGTCCGTCCGGAAAAGCGGCGCGGCGGCGAATGCGTGGGGCGCGACGGTCCGGCTTGCCGATCTTTACGGCCTCACCGTCTATGACGCCGCCTATATGGAGCTTGCACAGCGCCGAAGGCTCCCCCTCGCAACACTGGATCGGGATTTGGCTAAGGCCGCACGCGCCGCCGGCGTCGAAATATTGCCGTAAATGCGGCCCCGTACCCAGGTCAGACGGGCCTCTCGTTGGCCGGCATATGGCGCTTGGTGCCCGGTATTATGGCCCGAGTTGGGTCGATTCCGGAAAGTCTCAAGGTGACCATATGCAAGCCGCTAAGGCCTAGAGACCGGACTTCCCGTCTTCCATTTAAGGGCCGCAAACTGGAACGCTGGCACTTGGGGAAGTGAGCGAATTGCATATCCACAGAAACATATGTTCCTCTGAGTTGAAGCGCGCCGCGCAACTTCCTAAATATTGAGGCAATCGGGCAAAATCGACTTTTATAGGCTCCACGATATGCAATTCAAGCAAAGCACTATCCTGGAAATGAACGACAGCGAAAGGGACATGGTTCTCACCGCGCCTGATCGCTATGGCCAGCATTATGGGGCTGCCTATGACTGCTCGATGTTCCTCAGCCAGTTCGTAAAGTCGATTGACGCTGAACTATTTATCTTTGGAGCATTTCTCTCGCAGGTCAAGAAGCACCACACTTTGGCGCTGTTCTCAACAGTGCGGCTACATAAGGTGCAGGCGATGATGGAC
>JBKQNN010000053.1:0-17111 GCA_052145975.1 Rhodomicrobium sp.
GATGAAGCGTCGCATCGGCTCCACCGGTACATGCGGCACAAAACGGCCTAATTTCCATAGCGAGCATCTAGCGGTGGAGCTTGACGGCGGAAGGTATGCAATGGAGTGGCAATGCGCATGTGTGGCAGCCTTTGCCCTGATCCCCGCCGCCGCTCATGCCGATTGTATGGCGGATGCCATCAAGGCGCGGGCCGCGATCCTGGCGTCCGGGCCATTTCATCTCGACGCCAGACGGTCGTACGGCGGAAATGACTGGCGGCATTATGCCAGGGGGGAAGTGGAGCCTGACAGAGCGATGCACTTAGTCCAAGGCCCTACCATGTATATAAATGAACCTGACGAGTTTGAATACATATCGACCGGCGATAAAACCTGGGAAAAAGGCACAGCGGGATGGTTTCAGCCGGAGAACTACCGGTATTTTCCGCTGTGGTTTGCGCCGCCAGCGGGTGACAAAGGTGTGCTCGACGCGAAGTGTCTTGGACAGGTGGGAATAGACGGAAAAAATCTCATTGGATACGAACTGGAATTTGCGGATGCCCTGGAGAAGGTTTTCGTGGCCCCTGGCTCGGGTTTGACGGTGCGCTATGAAAGACAGTATAAGCACAATGAGCGGCTTGACGACGTCATCAGCACGTTCAGCTATGACCCGTCGATAAAGATCGAGCCGCCGGAGGTTGCGCCGGATGCCCCCAAGGCGCCGCCGCCTATATTTATGGGGGCTGCGAAGAAGTTTTAGACAAGCGCTTGCATTCTAACAGTAGCGGGTAGCCGATGCGTCTGATGTTTGCAGCACCGCCATCCTGGCGCTCATCCCGGCCGCCGTGCGGCAAAGCTCCCAGCCTTGATGAGAGTCCGGTTCCGTAGGTTTACCTACCCGGATTTGCTCCGGTTGAGTATTTCCGGAATCGACCCATAACAGGCCGCTGGGTATTCGTTGGGCACGGCCGGATTAGCCCCGTCCCCTATGCCGGGCGGTGAGCTGACCGGCAACGTCGTTCAGATCGGGGCCTACGATCTGCGGCTGAGGGCCGGCCCCCAAAACATCGTTGCCGGCCCGCTCGAATCGGCGCGGCTTGCCGGCCGGCCGCCACGGCGCCAATCGGGGTCCTAACGGGCCTTCTCGTAGGTGCCGATGAGCGCGGTTTGCGCAAGGATATGATTGCGCATGGCCGCCTCGACGGCTGGCTTGTTGAGAGAGCGCATGCCGCTGAGCACCGTATCGAGGGCATAGAGTTTGAAGAAATAGCGGTGGCGCCCGATCGGCGGGCATGGGCCTCCATAGCCCAGCCGCTTCCAATCGTTCAAGCCGGCCGCCGCCCCCGCAGGCAGAACCTTGGCGCCCTCGGCAAGGCCTGAGGCGTCTGCTGGAAGGTTGTACAGCACCCAATGGACCCAGGTCATTTTGGGCGCCTTCGGGTCGGGCGCGTCGGGGTCGTCAACGATGAGCGCGAGGCTCTTGGTTCCCTGCGGAATTCCAGACCAGGCCAGGGGCGGCGAAACGTCCTCGCCTTCGCAGGTGTACTTCCGGGGAATGGCCCCGCCCTCCAAAAAGGCTTCCGATACAAGTTTCAGCGTCACGGCTTTCTCCTCCGCTCCAGCAGATGCCATCATGCCAAGTATAAACACCGTTGTAAGCCAGGATGGCCGCTTGCGATGTCCATTGTTCAAAATATCCCCCCACTAGCTTCCGGGCTGAACACCCCGCCATTGGCCCCTTCGATACGGTGCTTTTCAAGCTCTTGACTATAACGCCTCAAGAGATAGGCCTCGCTCACGGAACCGAGCACCCGGCCATTTTGCGCGGTCTCGACCACGGGAAGAACTTCTGAGGCCGTCTTCGTAAACATGGCAAGCGCTGTGTGGATGTCGTCACCCGGCGTCAGCACGCGCGGCTCGCCATGGATGAGATCGGCCGCAGCGGTTTGCTCAGCCGTTCCATCGTAAGCGGGAGAGTGCGCCTCTACCGTCTCGATCGTACCGAGATACGCCCCGCCTTCGCTGCATACGAAAGCATATTTGGGGCCGCCCAGGGGAAAATGCTGCCGAAGCTCTGCAATCGTTTCCGAAGCGGGTACGAGGTGAAAATCGCGCCGCATCAGCTTGCCTACGGTCAACTCCGCGATCCAGCCCACGTCGTAGGCGCCCCGGATGGGCAAGCCCCGGACGTGGAACCGCCAAGTTGCAAACGAATAGCCGAAGCTTTGCCGCACCACCACCACGCAGGCGATCACGGCTGTCATCACGCCGATGGTGAGCGAGAAATTTCCAGTGGTCTCAAGCACGAGCAGCGTCATCGTAACGGGAGCGCCGACGATGCCGGCGGCGACCGCGCCCATGCCGGCAAGGCCGTAGGCAATTGGGTTGACCGCAAAGCCCGGGGCCACGGCATGGAGCCCCGCCGCAACCGCCGCTCCATAGAGAGTTCCCAGCAACAGCGAGGAACTGAACAAACCGCCGCGCATGCCGGACCCAACTGTAAAGGCGGAAGCTGCGATTTTCGCGAGTAAGAGCAGCGTCAGCGGCTCCATCGAGAAGCCGCCGTTCAAAATATAGGAGATTTCGCCGTGTCCGCTTCCCAGCACCGCCGGATATGAAACGGCGACGGCGCCCACGGCCAAGCCGCCAAGCGTGGGCCTGAGCCAGCGGGGCACTTTGCGATGACGCAAGCTGTTCTCGACGATGGTGACCGCCCTCATCGTCACGATGCTGATGAGGGCCGCTCCAATGCCAAGTAGAAGCAAAAGCAGATAATCGTGGCCGCCAATTACGGCGATGGGTGGCATCTCGAACAAAGGCCCGGTGCCGGCAATTGCGTGGATCGCAAGGTTTCCGCACAAGGCAGCGGAGGCGACAGGCGCCAGCGACTGCAACGTATAGCTGCCGATAACCAGCTCGAAGGCGTAGAAGGCGCCGGTCAGCGGACTGTTGAAGGCGGCGGATATGGCCGCGGCGGACCCGCAGCCAACCAGCAAGCGCAAATCCTGACGCCGCAGCCGGAAGCCCTGCCCAACCTTCGACGCAAAACCGGACCCGGCTTGCGTATAGGCGGCCTCCAAACCGGCGCTGCCGCCGAAACCCACCGAGATCACGGTTATTAGCGCCAGATCGAGGCTATCCCACAACGACATGCGCCCGCCATAAAGCGCGTTCGCCTCGATGGGGTCGACGATTTCGCGCGGCCGGAAATAACGGATGACGATGCCCACCGACCCAACCAGCACACCGCCAATGGCCGGGGCGAAAAGAGCGTTGATGGCGGGAACGGTGATCCCGGCGCTCAAGTGGCCGCCGTCGAGCGGGACGCCGAAAAGGATGTGATGCAACCAGGCCACGGCGCCGCCAATCAAGGCCACGCCCGCTCCGACCCCAAACCCTATGAATGCGGCGATGGCGATAATTCCAGCTTCGTTTTCGCGTATGCGTATAAGGGCCCGCCGGAAGGCCGATGCGGTTCTCTTCCTAAAAAATAGGGAGAACCGCTGAATTCGTTTGTGCGGCTGAGCTAGAGCTGAGGCGTCAACCTGCATAGCGCGCTGATTTCACGAAAATTGCACCTGCCATGACCTATGGAAAACGAGAGAGGTGTTATGTGCCAAAAACCTAACTCGCTGAGATGTTCATATAATTTAGAATGAGGAGCCGCTTTTTCCGCGCTTCTCGCATTTATTTTATCGCTTCAGCCGCGATGGCGCGGAGCGCGGAATTTCATTACTGGTTTGAGAGACGTGCGGTGAGGAACCCAAGAACCCGCCGTTCGTACTCCGCGGGCGCAAAGCGATGGAAATCGGCGTGGGCCGCTCCGGGGATAATCCACAATTCCTTCGGATCGTTCGCCGTTGCGTAGATCTGCTTCATCTCGGCAAGGCTTGCATGCAGGTCGGCATCCCCAGCGATCAGCAGCAACGGTGCGTGGACCTTCGCTATACTTTCCGCTGGGTTCAGCGTGTCCGGGTCGAATCCGAGGCGCGGCTTGACTTGGTATTTAAACAGCGGGGACAGCCATGGCCCTAAAGCGCCAAATTGCATCGAAAGCCGGTTATCGAGCGCTTGGCTGAATGAGCCGAAAACCGCTTCGAGAACCATGGCGTCAGCTTCCAGAGGCCTCTCGCTGAGGATCGCCGCGGCGCCGCCCAGCGACTTGCCCACGACGCCGATGCGCTCGCCGGGCAGCTTTTGCCGCAAGAAATCGAAAGCCGCCCTTGCGTCGCGGGATTCGAGAAAACCGAACGTGATGTACGGGCCGGGGCTCTCCCCATGCGCCTGAAAATCGAACAAGAGGACTGAGAACCCATTCGCATGGAGCATCCTCGCGCGGCTGAGCATTTCCAGCCGGTTCGCCCGGATCCCATGCATGAGCAGAACGCCCCCGCGATGGGGCTGTCCCTGAACGAACCAGCCCGACAGGCGGGTTCCCGAGGCGCTTTCGAACGAGACGGCCTCCACGGGCGGGTCCGCCGGCCGCTCGCCAATGGGCGACTGAGCGGCCGCGGAAAAAACGGTTCCGGCATAGTAGACGCCAATTAGGCCTGACACCGCGCATACGGTCAGAACCGCCAAGATTTTATACGCCGCTTTCATGTCCCACCCGCCATTGGCCCCTGCATAGACCATCCTTTCCTTGGGGTTTGCGGCAGCAATTCGTCCACCGATGCAGCGAATCGGCTAAATTAGAGCTAACGGAGGGTACGAATGGCGAACTTCAATACACATTTGGCAGTGGCGGCCGTTGGCAGCGGGCTTTGCGCAACGGTAGCGCTGGCGGGGCATGCCGCGCCGCAGAATTACCTGCTGACGCTCACGCTCGCGGGCACAATCGGCGGCATCCTGCCCGATATCGACTTGGATAAGGCGATCCCTTCGCGCATCCTGTTCAGCGCCCTTGGCGCCGTCAGCGGCTTCATCGCGCTGTTCAGCCTTTCGAAACAATATTCCATCGCGGAGCTTTGGATCGTCTGGATTGGTGTTTATCTCCTCGTCCGCTATGGCGGGCATAGGCTGATGCAGAAGCAGACCCACCATCGCGGCATTTTTCATTCGCTGCTGGCCGGCGTGTTCTTCATGGCGCTGACCGCCGTCATCTTCGACCGCGTCTTTAGCGAACCGGCAGCACTCGCTTGGCTCACGGGCCTGTTCGTGCTTATCGGCTTCATCATCCATCTCGTGCTCGACGAAATCTATTCGGTCGATATCGAAGGTGCCGCGATCAAGAAGTCCTTCGGCACGGCGCTCAAGCTGTTCGATTACCATTCCTGGCGTGCATCCGGGCTGATGGGCCTTGCCCTGGCCGGGGTTGTCGTGGTCACTCCTCCCGCCGGCGATTTCTGGGAGACCGTGAAGCCGCCGGTACTGTTCTCCTTCCTGAAGGACCGGCTGCTGCCAAAGGGTCAGTGGTTCGGCGTGCGGCCTGCGGCTACCACGGCCTCGCTCGAAACCGGCGCGGCCGGCAGCGAGAAAACGCCTTAGCACCTGGAATCCTTGCTCCGCTATTTATATGGCTTATCATGCGGCAAGTTCTCGCGTGCGCGGGTTTGGCCTTGTCTCGCGCCGTTGGGGGTGCTAGTGACTGACCGGACAGTCATTGGTGGTGCGCATGGAGAGCAAGGTTCGCTTCAAGACTGCCGGAAGCGCCGGGGAAAAGGCTGCGCGCCGCCGGGCCACACCTGAGGAACGGCAGGAAGCCATTCTGAAGGCCGCGCTCGACGTCTTCTCCGAGCATGGCTTCGCCGCCGCACGCCTCGACGACGTTGCACAGCGCGCTGGCGTCGCCAAGGGCACGCTCTATCTCTATTTCCCGGACAAGGAAACGCTGTTCGAGCGCATGCTGCAAAGCGTCGCCGCGCCAGTACTCGCGCTTCTGGCACGTCTAGCCGAGGCAGAGACGCTGCCGCCCGCCGAAGCCATTGGCGCTTTGCTCACCTTCTTCGAGAACGAAGTAATTGGAACCCCACGCGAAAAAGTAATCCGCCTCATCATTTCGGAAGGACCGCACTTCCCCCGGCTCGCCAAGTTTCATTACGACGAAGTGGTTTCCAAAGGGCTTGCTGCAATCCGCGCAATTGCGGCGCGGGAGCCGCACGCTCCCAACGCGGCAGCCCTGTCGCAGTTCCCGCAGCTCATTTTTGCGCCGCTTCTCCTGTCGATCATGTGGCGCAGCATGTTCCAGCAATTTGAACCACTCGACGTTTCCGCGCTTTTCGCGGCCCACAAAGATATCTTGCTGCACAAGCGAGGGGAGCGTGATTCATGAAGTCCAGGCGTATCTTATTGCTCGCATTGCTGATCGCCGCAGGTGCCGGCGGATACTGGTGGTTCTTCCTGCACAAGTCCGCGGGCGGCCCGCTGGTGCTCCAGGGGAACGTCGAGGTGCGCCAGGTCAATCTCGGCTTCAAAGTCGCGGGCCGCATTGAAAAGCTCAATGTGGACGAAGGCGATGTGGTGAGCGCGGGCCAGACGCTGGCCTCGCTTGAGAAGGTCTACTTCACCGACGCACTGGCCCAAGCGCGCGCGCAACGGGACCAGATGGCCGCGAACTACGAGAAGCTTCGCGACGGAAACCGCCCCGAGGAGATCGCGGAGGCAAAAGCGCTCGTCGCGGAGCGTGAGGCCACGCTGACGAATGCGCGCCTCACTCTGAAAAGAGCCCAATCGCTTCTCACTTCGCCCGCGGGCTCGGAAAAAGCCTTCGACGATGCCCAGGCGGCCGAACGGCAAGACGACGCGCTGCTTAATTCCGCGCGCGAGGCCTTGCGCCTTCAGGAGGCCGGCTTCCGTAAGGAGGACATCGCGCTCGGAAAAGGCCAGCTCGACGAGCGTAACGTAGCGGTAGAGGTTGCCCAGCGCAATCTGACGGACGCCGATCTGATCGCGCCAAGCAAGGGCACCGTCCTGAGCCGGGTGCGCGAGGTGGGCGCCATCGTTGCGGCGGGCGAGTCGGTTTATGTGTTGAGCCTTACCACTCCCGTCTGGGTCAGAACCTATGTGTCCGAGCCCGATCTGGGCCGCATCCATCCAGGCCAGGAGGTTCAGGTCAAGACCGACACGCTGGGCGGCAAGACCTTCGCGGGCAAGGTCGGCTTCATCTCGACCGCGGCGGAGTTTACGCCCAAGACCGTCGAGACCACCGAGCTTCGCACCTCGCTCGTCTACCGGCTGCGCATCGTCGTGGACGACGACACGGGCTTCCTGCGCCAAGGCATGCCCGTTACGGTCGTCACTGAGCCGGCGCCGAAAGAAGGAACCCCTGTCGCCAGCAGAAACTGACCATGAAGCAGCCGCTCGCGATCATCGAGAACCTGACCAAGCGCTTCGCAGCGAATGCGCCGCCCGCGCTCGATGCGCTGAGCTTTGAGATCGGCTCGGGGCAGGTCACCGGCGTAGTCGGGCCGGATGGTGCGGGCAAAACCACGCTCATGCGGCTGCTGGCAGGGCTTTTGGCGCCAAGCGAGGGCCGCGCCACGGTCTGCGGCTACGACACAATCAAGGAAGCGCTGGGCCTGCATCACGCCATCGGCTACATGCCGCAGCGCTTCGGCCTCTACGAAGACCTCACCGTGCTCGAAAACCTCACGCTCTATGCGGATCTGCGCGGCGTGGTGGGCAAGGCGCGCGGCGAGAGCTTCGAGCGGCTGCTTGCCTTTACCGATCTCGCCCGCTTCACCGGCCGGCTTGCGGGGCGGCTTTCGGGCGGCATGAAGCAAAAGCTGGGCCTCGCCTGCGCGATGCTCCGCTCGCCGCGCCTGCTCTTGCTCGACGAGCCAAGCGTCGGCGTCGACCCGATCTCGCGGCGTGAATTGTGGCGCATGGTGAACGCGCTGACGGCAGATGGCGTCGGCGTCGTCTGGACCACGGCCTATTTGGACGAAGCGGAAAATTGCGCGGAAGTGCTCGTCTTGAACGCCGGCAAACTGCTGTTCCAGGGCGATCCCAAAGCGATGACGGAAAGCATCGAGCATCGCGCTTTTCTGGTTCGCGGCGTGGCGGGGGAACGCCGCACGCTTCTGACCCGCGCGCTTGCCAGGCCCGAAATCATCGATGGCGTGATCCAGGGCGAAGCCGTGCGGCTGGTGATCGCCGAAGGAGCTAATCCGCCGGAGCCCGCAGACCTTGGCGCGCCGGCGGCGAGCATAACCCCTGCGAAACCCCGCTTCGAGGATGCCTTCGTCGCCCTGCTCGGCGGCCAGCCGAAGCGGACGCAAGCGTTCGAGGCTCCCGCACGGCCCGCCAATGGCGGCGGCGATGCCGTCGAGGCGACGGGCCTGACCAAGACGTTCGGCGATTTTACCGCCGCGGACCGCATCTCCTTCAAGATCGAGCGCGGCGAAATATTCGGGCTGCTCGGGCCGAACGGGGCTGGTAAATCGACCACGTTCAAGATGATGTGCGGCCTCCTGCGGCCAACCGCCGGCACCGCGCGGGTCGACGGCTACGATCTTTACAGCGCGCCGGCTGTCGCCCGCGGCCGCCTCGGCTACATGGCGCAGAAGTTCTCGCTCTATGGCGATCTGAGCGTGCGTAACAATCTGGAGTTTTTTGGCGGCGTTTACGGTCTCACTGGTGCCAAGAAACGCGACGCCATCGGCCGCGTGATCGCCGCCTTCGATCTGGAACCGCACCTCAAGACGAATGCGGCCCAACTGCCGCTCGGGTTCAAACAGCGGCTGGCGCTTTCCTGCGCCATCCTGCACAGCCCGCCGGTGCTGTTCCTGGACGAGCCCACGTCAGGCGTCGATCCGCTCACGCGCCGCGAATTCTGGGGCTTCATCAATGCGATGATCGGCGGCGGAGTCACCGTTATGGTGACGACGCATTTTATGGACGTGGCGGAATATTGCGACCGGGTCGCGCTCATCTACCGGGGCAAGAGCATCGCCATCGGCACGCCCGACGCGCTCCAAGCGTCGGTGAAAAGTGCTGCGCTGCCGGCCCCGACCCTTGAGGACGCATTCATCGCGCTGATCGAGGCGCAAGAGCAGCGGGAGGCAGCATGAACCCGCTTCTGGCCGCGTGGCTTCGGCAAAAAGACCCCCTCACCCCAGCCCTCTCCCCAAGGGGAGAGGGAGTTGGCTGCGGCCTCTCATCGAGGTGGGAGGGCAATTCCGGCGTCCTCTCTCCCCATGGGGAGAGAGACAGAGTGAGGGGGGCTTCGTGAAGCACTCAACCGGATTAGATATAAACCCGCACCCCGCCGCCCCTGAGGCGCAGCCGGTTGCCGAGCCTGCCGTACCGGACCCGAGGGAAGGCCGGCTGCGCCGCATCAAGGCGCTCGCCCGCAAAGAGACGCTGCAGACGCTGCGCGATCCGAGCAGCCTGATCGTCGCGGTCGTGCTGCCCATGATCTTGCTGTTCCTTTACGGATACGGCGTCTCCTTCGACGTCACGACCGTGCGCATCGGCCTGGTGATCGAAGATTCGACACCCTGGACGGATGACTTCCGCCAATCGCTTTCCAACACGCCCTTCTTCGATGTGCGTGTCAGCCCCAGCCGCCAAGCTTTTCTCGCCGATCTGACGGCCGGACGCCTCGAAGGCATCGTGATTGTCTCCGGCGATTTCTCGCAGCGGCTTGGCCGCGCCGACACCGCGCCCGTGCAGATCATCACCGACGGCACCGACCCGAACACGGCCAGCCTCGTCACGGGCTATGTCGAAGGCGCATGGCAGTCCTGGCTCAATCAGCGGCTATTGAGCGCGGGCGCGCCGCCCATGGGGCTCATCGACGCCGAGCCTAGGGTTTGGTTCAATCCAGAGCTTGAGAGCCGCCGCTTTCTTGTGCCCGGCTCAATCGCGCTTATCCTGATGATGATCGGCTCCCTTCTTACCGCGCTCGTTGTCGCGCGCGAATGGGAGCGCGGCACCATCGAGGCGCTGCTCGCCACACCCGCCAGCGTGCCAGAATTCTTGATCGGCAAGGTTGTGCCGAATTTTGCGCTGGGCTGCATAGCGATGGCGGTTTCAGTGGCCTTCGCACTTCTCGTTTTCCACATTCCGCTGCGCGGGTCGGCCTTCATGCTTATCTTGGCGAGCACGGCGTTCTTGCTGGTCGCGCTCAGCATCGGGCTCCTGATTTCCACGGTGGCGCGCACGCAGTTCATAGCAAGCCAGATCGCCATGCTGGCTTCGTTCCTGCCGGGCCTGTTCTTCTCCAACTTCATTTTCGAGGTTGCGAGCATGCCCGCGCCTTTGCGCGCCTTCTCAGCGCTCGTTCCCGCCCGCTATTTCGTCTCCACCCTGCAAACCATCTTCCTCGCCGGGGATATCGCTTCGGTGCTGGTGCCGAACATCTTGATTTTGCTCCTGATGAGCGTGGCCGTCTTGGTGCTTACCGCGCGCAATTCAAAAATGAGGCTCGACTGATGATCCCGCCCAAACTCATCGCGCTTATCGTCAAGGAGCTGATCGCGGCCTTCGCGGACCCCAAGACGCGGATGGCCTTCATCATCCCGCCCTTGATCCAGATCCTGCTTTACTCCTACGCGGCAACGCTTGAGATCACGAACGTTCCTATAGCGGTTTATAACGAGGATTGGGGCCAGGCTTCACGCCAATTGATAAACCGCTTCGAGCGGGCCTCGGCCTTCTCCAAGATCATTTACTTGAATAGCAACGCCGAAATGCGCGGCGCCATCGATTCCCAGAGCGTGTTGATCGCCGTTCACATCGGGCAGGATTTCTCCCGCAAGCTCGCGGCAAAAGAGCAGGCGCCGGTACAGATCATTCTCGACGGACGCCGCTCGAACAGCGCGCAAATCCTCAACGGTTACCTCAACACCATCCTGACCCAGTTTTCCGTGGATTATATGCTGGGCGAGGCGCAGGCGCCCGCGGTGAGCGATGCCGTGGACCGCTCGTGGTATAATCCCAATCGCGAATACCGCATGGCCATGGTCCCCGCCTTGGTCGGCACCTTGACCATGACGACGGTGCTGTTCGTCATCGTCATGTCGGTCGCCCGCGAGCGCGAGCTGGGCACCTTCGAGCAGCTGCTGGTCTCGCCGCTCTTGCCCATCGAGATCATTATCGGCAAGGCGGTGCCGGGGCTCATCATTGGCGTGGGGGTGGCGAGCGGCATCAGCCTTGTGGTGACGCAGGTTTTCGGCATACCGCTGACGGGCTCGATTTTGGTGCTGTACGCGGGGCTCTTCGTGTTTCTGCTCGCGATCATTGGCGTGGCACTGTTCATCTCCTCGCTCGCCTCCACGCAGCAGCAAGCCATGCTGGGCGCGATGGTCTACATGATGCCCGCGATGATGCTCTCAGGCTTCGCGAGCCCCGTGCAGAACATGCCGGATTGGCTGCAGCCGGTGGCGCTCCTGAACCCGCTCACACACTTTTTGGTGATCGTGCGTGGCGTGTTTTTGCGGGATATGCCGATGGCGCTCGTTGCCCAGCGCATATGGCCGATGCTGATAATCGCCATCTTCACGCTATCGGCCGCGACCTGGCTGTTCCGCCGCAGGCTTAGCGGTTAATCGCCGCTGTGAAAGCGGCGCTACGAAAGTTGCTACAGACAAGGGGCCGAATCAACTTAGAATCAGTTCGCCACCGCTGGGTAAGTGGCAAAATAAGGACAACATAGGGGGCTCCTCACATGTTTCGATCGTTTGTGCCAGTGGCGATTGCCGCTGCGCTCAGTTTTGCCACGGCTACCGCTAGCGCGGAGCATACCGCCGATGCAGAGTCGGCCTGCACGCCCGACGTCTTCCGGCTTTGCAGAGCCCAGATACCGAGCGAGGGCAAGATCGTAGCCTGCCTCAAGCAGAACAAGGCGCGGCTCAGTCCAGCCTGCCGGAAAGTCTTCTCCTGACAACAAGCGCCGGAAATTCCGGATCCTGCGCCCCTTGAGGGCACCAAGGCTTCACCAGTGCTGCACCCCCACGGTGCCGCGCGCGACTGTTAACGTGCGGCACGTGCTCAAAACCGGGATGGAACGGCCCACGGCCGGGCGTCAAACACGCCCGGCGGCGGACAGGAAATGCAGTGGCGCGCCCTACTCCTTGGCGCCGCGCTGCCGCAGCAATTCCGCCTCCTCCGGGTGTTCATTTTTCGAGGCTATCGACAGCGCCGTCTTGCCATCGCGCGTCTTCGCGTTCACATCGGCCCCCGCGTCGAGCAGCGCCCGCGTGATATCCAAGCGGCCGGCATATGCGGCCCCCATCAGCGGCGTTACGCCGTTGGCAGCCGCGGCGTTTGCATCGGCTTTCGCAGCGAGCAAGGTCCGCACGGCGTCAAATTGCCCGTTGTACGCCGCAAGATACAGCGCCGTATGCCCATCGGCTGCGCTGGCGTTCGCATTGGCGCCGCCGGTAAGCAGGGCTTCGAGCGTCTGCGCATGGCCGTTCTGTGCGGCGATGAACAGCGGTGTCGCACCATTGTCAGCCTTGGCATTTATATCGGCGCCGGCGTCGAGTAGAGCCCGCACAACATCGGCATGACCGCGTGCGGAAGCGAGGATCAGGGCGGTGGCGCCATTGCGCGCTTTGGCATTCGCATCGGCCTTGCCGGCGAGCAAGGCGCGCACGGAGCCCAACTGGCCCTTTTCCGCGGCCAATATCAAGGCCGTGTAGCCGCCGCTCGCTTTGGCGTTCGGGTCGTCACCGGCCGAGAGCAACGCGTTGACCCCAGCAACATCGCCCTCCACTGCGGCATCGGCAAGGCTGTTCTGCGCGTTCGCGGGCGCGGCGGCTAAAACGCCGATGGCCATCACCAGCGCTAAGACAAATTTTCCTAACGATGTCATACTAACGCTTCCCCTTTTCGCAGGCCCGGAAGGCCAGCGCCGCGACCCTAGCCGGCTTCCGGCGGGCACGGAATAGCTATCGGGAATGGGCCACGGCGGCTATAGAGCGCACCCCCGCCCGTGGACAAAGTCCGACGCTTTGCGCCCGCTCCAGGTGCCGCACGCTCACATTAAGGCGCGGCGGCCATTGCACGGACCATGACGGCCAAGGCTACTCAAGATATCAAAACTGCGAATGTGCAAAGCAGTAGCCAGATAGTTGCTGCTACGCCCATCCATAAGCGAATAGCGCTGATTTTCTGGCCACGGTCACGCCGTACCAGTACCACGGCGAGCGCGCAAATGCCGAATGCGGCCACGGCCGCCGATAGCGTGAAAAAGTTTTGCTCACACGCGCTGCAAAAAACATCGCCCTGATGCCAATAGATAAACTTGAAGCGGTGGTTCGCATAATTATCGAAAACGCCGAAGGGCCAATAAAGATAGAATGCGGTTGCCAACCACGACAAAATGCGAAGATTCTTGCCAAGAAGCAGGTAAATTATTGCAACCTGCGACGGAGCCGACCAAGCCAGGAAATTTGAATGCTCCCAAATCCCATAGGAAAACGGTTGCCCATCGGCCGTCGCATTCTCCATTCCCGCGAACAAAAAATGCGTCCCCGCAATGAGCGCCGCGGAAGCGATACAAATGCGGATTGGCGCTTCAAAATCGCGCTTTGCCGGCAATGCCAATTTGGCCAGTTCCATGATGGGTTGGCTTGTGACCGCTAGAACGTATCCTTGCGGCGCCGTAGCTCCTCAAACACCTTTTCCGGCAGAGTACCCGCGTCAAGGCCGAGACTCTTGCGGATCGCGGGGCTGTTCACGCGCAGGAATGGGTTCGTCTCAAGTTCGGTGGCGAGCGGCACCGGGAGCGTGGGCTTATCTTGGGCCCTTAGCGCGTCCACCTCGGCCTTGCGCTTGAGCAGAGCTTCGTTCTGGGGCTCGACCGATAGCGCAAACCGGAGGTTCGACTGCGTATACTCATGCCCGCAATAGATGAGCGTGGCCGGGGGCAGCGCGGCGATCTTTTGGAGCGAGTGCCACATTTGGGCAGGCGTTCCTTCGAACAGGCGGCCGCACCCCATCGAAAACATTGTGTCGCCCGTGAAGGCGATGCCTTGCCCAGGAGCGGCAGCGTCAGGGATGTAGTAGGTGATCGCGCCGCGCGTGTGGCCGGGGGTCTCCAGCACCTGGACTTCGAACGATCCGAACGGGAGCCTATCGCCGTCCTTGAGTTGCACATCGACGCCTGGAATTTGCGATGCCTCGGCGACGGAGCCATATATTTTGCAGCCTGTGTCACGCTTAAGCCCGCTATGGCCGCCCACATGATCGTGATGATGATGCGTCGTAAAAATATGGGTAAGCTTGAGGCTGGCCTCCTGCAGCGCTTCCCGGACGGCGGCTTCCTCCGGCGCGTCGATGGAGGCGGTCAGCCCTGCGTTGGGTTCGTGGATCAAAACGCCGTAATTGTCGTTCCAGCAGGGAAATTGCAGGATTTCGAGTGCAGCCATGGCTTTCATCCCAGTTGTCCGGTAAGGCTGTTTTAATAGAAAACACGCGAGCATTAAAGCCGGACCTGAAAAATGCTATTGTCCTCCCCAATGTACGACGATGCTGCCCGCCTCGGGGATTTCTACGCCACGCCACTTGGCCAGCTCGCGCGCCGGATTATAGCGCGGCGTATTCGCGAACGCTGGACCGATGTCTCGGGCATGGATGTGATTGGCTTGGGTTACGCTTCGCCCTATTTGCGCATGTTCCAAGGCGAGGCTCGTACCACAGCGGCGTTGATGCCGCGAAACCAAGGGGTTGTGCAATGGCCGCACGAGGGGCGCTATCGCTCAGCGCTCGTGCCCGAGCTGGAGCTGCCGCTCAGAGACAATTCGGTGGAACGCGTGCTGGTGGTCCATGGGCTTGAGCATGTCGAGGCGCGACAGGACTATCTGCGCGAGGTTTGGCGCGTTCTTATGCCGCAGGGACGGATCATCGTTGCCGTTCCGAACAGGCGCGGAGCCTGGGCGGCGCTCGAAACGACCCCCTTCGGCCATGGCAGGCCCTACAGCGTCAGCCAAATCGAGAAGCAGCTGCGCGCTGCCTCGCTCGAACCGGCCGGCGTAACGCCGTGCCTGTTTGCACCGCCGTTCCGGGCGCGGGTTCTGCCCTGGGCGGCGCTCTTTTGGGAGCGCATCGGCAACCGGCTTTGGCCTGCTTTCGCGGGGGTGGTGGTTGTCGAGGCCATCAAGCAAGTCTATGCGGGGATACGGGTGCCGGTGAAAAAGGCCGCCTTCGTGCCCGTGCCGTCGCTGACTGGCCTCAGCCCGGCGCGCCGCAAGTCCTTGCGGTAGAATTACCGCGCTTTTTCTCTGTCGAAGCCCGCCGCTAGCTCCTTTATCCGGCGCCGCTACTTGCGCGTGACAGCGCAGGTTGCTAACCAAGCGGGGGGCAAGAGTTTACTGGGGGCATCCAATGCACGGATCGGGCCTTTCTTTAGTGGTTTGGCAGGGCTGGGGCGTGCTCTCCGTCATGGCTTTGCTGACCGCGCTCCTCGCGATCCTCCTCACCTGGCTACTACCCTTTCCGGACCGGTCGCTAAAACTCCAGCTTTCGCGCTATGAAGACCGTATTGCGCTGAAAAATAGGCTCGGCGCGGCGCCTCCCTTCCTTACCTATCTGCAAACGGTTGGCCGCCTCAACGAATGGCTTATGGAATGGTTCGGCACGGCTTTGAGCGTGCAGGCGTTCGAACGCTGCGTCGCCATCGCTTTCATCTTTCCGATTGCGCTGTTTTTGCTCACGCTGACCGCAAACGGGCTGAAGAGGGATCTCATTACCTTCCCCGAGCTCGCGCTGTTCATCCTGGCTTTCGCCATTTTCTCTTACGTGATCGCCGTTGCCTTCGCAAATTTGCTCCGGATCGTGCGCCACGCATGGACGCGATTTGGCGGCGACGGCGACTTGGCGAATACGATCGCGCGCGTGCTGCTTGGCGCTTTTGCCGTCATGGTGGCTTTCACGATATCCTTTGCCATCGCAGCGACTTTCTCGGGCCAGGTCTCCAATCCAAGCTCCGTGCTCGGTTCGATGGCGGGCGGGTTTGCGCTGGCCTTCGCATTCGCGATCGCTTTCGCATTAGCGGGCGCGGTGCTTTTTTCTATCGTCATAGCGATCCTTGCAGGCGTGGCGCTGGCCTTTGCAAGCGACTTCACATTGCTTCTGTTCCTGTTCTTTGTGATGCTGCCCGTCGTGAACGCCAGCGTGGATTGGCTTTCCTGGGGGGCGACGCGCTTTTTGCTGGAGCGGGCGGAGCGCGCTGAGCCCGACTTGCCTGGGGCCTTGAGGGTTGCCGGCGCGACGCTTGGCACCTTTGTCTCAGGCGCTGTCCTGATGGTGCTGCTGGCGGCCCTCCTGCCGAATGCGCTGGAACTCCTGAACACGCTGTTCGGGCTGGCGAAATTGCCGCCTTTCGATTGGCAGGCCATGGCGCAAACAGCCGCCGGCGCGCCTTGGACGGACGGATTGTTCGTGACGGGAATGCTGATGACGCCGCTGGTGCCCGCCTCCTCGCACCTTATCGTCGGGCTTACCAGCGTGCTTGCAAGGTTCACTCCGGGCGCCCGCGCTGCCAGTGAGATTGTTTCGGATCATCCCGAAGTGGGGCTGTCTCCCGCCGAACTGCCTCCTGTGATGCTGCCCCTCATGATCTCGCGCGCCTGGTATCTGGCCGCCATTCTCATCACCGCGGGCGTGATCGCACTTGCGAGCTACCTCATCTCGATCACCCATGCCCCCGTCGCCGATTTCCTGTACGGCGTGGCCCAATGCTCGACCTCGTGGAGCCATGGGCAGTGCCCTTGGTTTTAGCGGTTTGTTAGGCATGTTCGATAGGTTGGGGGCCCCAAACCTTACGTTTTTCGCGGCTGAGCGCAGCGCCACGCGTTTACTTTTTGGCGCAAGGGGCGCTCGCCGGAAGCTGCACCGGCCCGCGCCGCCAACTGCCTCCCGGCGGCCGCCCCGGCTCCGCTCTCAAAGCCCGCAAATAAAGCCATGGCAAGCCTCCCGGCCGCGCCCGCGCTTTCCCATGACGCAATGGTGGCCCATAGCTCCTTACCGATGCGCTAACGCCGCACAGGGCAATGGCAGCAAACTCAATTGTCATGGCCCGGCTTGACCGGGCCTTCCAGGAAAACCCAATGCGCTCAGTGCATTAGTGGATGGCCGGGTCGAGCCCACGGCTGTCCGGTTTAATTTTATGGACGGAGCGCATGACATTGATTCTACTCCTATCCGGACGTTTCGCGACGATCTGGACACGAAAAGGGATCAAT
>JBKQNN010000054.1:0-5989 GCA_052145975.1 Rhodomicrobium sp.
GAATCCCATTTCCGGAGCCGGAACAAGACCTTGGATGGGTCCCCGCCTGCGCGGGGACGACGCTGCGGCTCGATTCTGCGAGCGTTGCCACCTGCGAATCGGCGGCAACTGCCGGATCTAGGTTCAAGGCTCCCGGCCACGGAAGCGCCGCTGATAATCCGAGCTATAGAGCGCGCTTTCGCGGAACTCCTCCTCGCCCAGCACCTCGCCCACGAAGATAATGGCGGTGCGCTCGATGGGCTCCCGCGCCACGGCCTCCGCGATTGTCCCCAGCGTGCCGCGCACGATGCGCTCATCCGGCCAGCTCGCGCGGAACACGACCGCCGCTGGGCACTCCGCGCCGTAGAACGGCGCGAGCCGCGTGGCGACATCCGCCAGCACATGCACCGAGAGGTGTATGGCGAGCGTGGCGCGCGTGGCGGCGAAGGCTTCGAGCGTTTCCGTGGGCGGCATGGCCGAGGCGCGGCCCGAAGTGCGCGTCAGCACGAGCGATTGCGCCACCTCGGGCAGGGTCAGCTCCTGGCCGAGTGCTGCGGCAGCGGCGGCGAAGGACGGCACGCCGGGCGTGATGGTGTAAGGGATGCCGAGGCGGCGCAGGCGGCGGAGCTGCTCGCCCATCGCGCTCCACACGGACAGGTCGCCGGAGTGCAGCCGCGCGACGTCTTCGCCCGCGGCGTGGGCCTTCACGAATTGCGCTTCGATTTCGTCGAGGCTCATGGGCGCGGTGTCCACGATGCGCGCAGCCGTGGGGCAATGCGCGAGCAAAGCCTGCGGCACCAGCGACCCGGCGTAGAGGCAGACCGGCGTGCGGCAGAGAAGTTCGAGGCCGCGAAGGGTGATGAGGTCGGCAGCACCTGGGCCGGCGCCGATGAAGTGCACCGTCATGGCCGCCCCGCCACGCCTGCGGTTGTGCGGCGGCCGAGGAAGCGCGGAATGAGCAGTCGCGCACCCGCACCGGCCGCCGCCAGCGCCGCCGCCTCCGCCACCGAGGGAATGCCGTATTGCTTCATCGAATGCTCCGAATGCGTGGCGCAAAGATGCGCCGCCGCGCGCAATTCGTCCAACGTCAGAAGGATGAGGTCAAGCCCGCAGCGCCCCGCCGCAGCTTGCAGCACACCGTTGATCGCCGGGCGGTCCAGGGCGGATAGCGCTGCGATGCGTTGCCCCCCCTCACCCCATCCCTCTCCCGCGAGGGGAGAGGGTGCCGGGCGTGCGTGTGGAGAAGAAGTGCTCTCCTCCATGGCACGCTCCCCTCTCCCCTCGCGGGAGAGGGGCAGGGGTGAGGGGGAAGCCCCAAACTCCACCTTAGCCATTTTCGCCTGCGCCGCCGCGACAATCGCCAGCACATCCTCCACGCTGGCACGGCTGGTTGTGCCGATCCCGATCACGGCCATGGCTTCGCCGCCACCCATTGCACCACCGGAAGCGCGGGCTGCCACGCGGTGTATCCCCCTACCGCGTGCTCGCGCTCGATATTGATCCGCGTGACGGCCCCGCCCCACTTGGCGCGGCATTCCATGAGCGCGGCCTGCCCCTCGAAGCTCACGGCGTTGCAGACCATCCTCCCGCCCGGCTTGAGCGCTTCCCACGCCGCCGCCAGCAGGCCCGGCTCGCTCACGCCGCCACCTACAAAAATCGCATCTGGCGCTTCGGCGCCTCGCAAGGCTTCAGGGGCCTTCCCTTTGCGGATCTCCAGATACGGCACGCCGAGCGACGCCGCATTCCTGGCCGCGCGCGCCGCTCGATCGGGAGATTTTTCGAAGCCGCAGGCGCGCATCGATGCGTGGCAGAGCAGCCATTCGATGGCGACCGAGCCGCTGCCCAGCCCGATGTCCCAGAGCAATTTGCCCGGCGCTGGCCTAAGCGCCGAGATCGTGATGCTGCGGATTTCGCGTTTGGTGATCTGGCTGTCATGCTCGAAATAGCTGTCGGGCAGGCCGGGCGCGAAGGGAATCGGTCTTGCGCCGGGCTCGGCCTTTACCTCGATGGCGATTACGTTCAGCGGGCCGAAGGGCTCGCCGATCACGTCTTTCGCCAGCCGCCGGTGGATGCGTTCGCGCTGGCCCCCCAGCGCCTCCATGACATGCAGCACCGAGCCGCCGAAACCGTAACGCACGAGCAGAACCGCCACTTGCGCCGGCGTCGAGCCGTCGAGCGATAGCGCAAGGATGCGCTGGCCCGCGTGAAGATGGCGCAGCAAGGTTTCCACGCGTCTGGTGTGCAGGGCGAGCGTTACCGCGGCTTGCAGCGGCCAGCCGAGCCGGGCTGCGGCGAGCGAGAAGGAGGAGGGTGCCGGCAGCGCCAGCATCTCGGCGGGGTCAACATATTCGCCGAGCACCGCGCCCGCCCCGAACCAGAACGGATCGCCCGACGCCAAAACGCAGACCGGCTCGCCGCGCCGCTCCAGAATGCGCGCGACCGTGTCGCGGAAGGGCTTTTTCCATTCGAGGGTTTCCCCGCGCGCCGCTCCGATCAACGCAAGGTGCCGCGCGCCGCCCACCAGCAGCGCCGCGCCGTCGATGAGCATGTTCGCTGCTGGCGAAAGCCCATCGCGGCCGCTCTCGCTAAGGCCAACGATGGACAGCCACCGCGCGGGTGTGTCATTGCTGGCCGCCATGGAACCGGTCATTTCATCGTCAGCGCGAGCCATGCGCGTTCTTCTCCTCGGGGGCTCGACGGAAGCGAGCGCGCTCGCCAGGCTGCTCGCAGCGGACGGCCGTTTCGAGGCCACACTCTCTTTCGCCGGGCGGACGGCGGCGCCCCGCGCCCAGCCGGTTGCGACAAGAAGCGGCGGGTTCGGCGGTCCCGCGGGCCTCGCCCGCTATCTGCAGGAAAAGCGCATCGGCGTGCTGGTGGACGCCACGCACCCCTTTGCCGCGCAAATGAGCCGCAACGCCATCGATGCGGCTTCGGCCACGGGCACGCCGCTTCTCGCCGTCGATAGGCCTGCCTGGCAACCGCAGCCCGGCGACAACTGGACGCTCGCGCCAGATATGGCCGCTGCCGTCCAAGCGATTGGCCCCGCGCAGCGGAAAGTCTTCAGCGGCATTGGCGGCCTCGCCCTTGCCGAACTGCAAGCCGCGCCGCAGCACACCTACGTCATCCGGCTGATCGATTTGCCCGCCGCGCCGCTCGATCTGCCGGACATCGTCTTCATCCAGGCGCGCGGGCCGTTCACGGCGGAGGACGACATCCGCTTGTTCCGCGATCACGGCATTGAGGTTGTCCTGGCCAAAAATGCCGGAGGCGATGCAACCGTCTCCAAAATAGAAGCCGCCCGCGCGCTGGGCCTGCCGGTCATGATGGTACAGCGCCCGTTCATTCCGCCCCGTCCAACAGTCGCAACCGCGGAAGACGCCACGGCTTGGCTTGCCTGTCGCTACAATTGCCGTTAGCGGCATCCGCGAGCGCAGAGCGCAATGTTCGAGGGTTCCGCCCCTCACCCTGTCCCTCTCCCCATGGGAGAGGGGACGCCGGAACTTTCGCTGCGGACAATTCAGGGGTCCCTTCTCCCATGGGGAGAAGGACAGGATGAGGGGAGATTCAGCAGTGTAGTCCGTCATCCCCGTCACATCCCTTCGCCCATGCTGCGCGGGGTGTAGACCCAGGGGTGCCCCTGCTCTCGCTGGATAACCCGAGTTGCGCTCGATCCAACAATGACCAGCGTTTGCATATCCGCGGTGGCGGGATCGGCGCTTTCCAGGTCCGTTGTCAGCACGCGCTCATCCTCGCGGCCGACGGCGCGGGCAAAAACGATCACGGTGTTTCCGGGTTTCGCTTGGCGCAGGACCTCGAAGGCACGATGGATGCCCTCGGGCCGCGCGAGCGAGGCCGGATTATAGAGGGCGATTGCGAAATCCGCCTCGCAGGCGAGCCGCAGCCGCTTTTCGATTGCGCTCCAGGGCTTGAGGTTGTCCGACAGCGATATGGCGCAGAAATCGTGGCCCAGCGGAGCGCCGATGCGCGCTGCAGCCGCGAGCATCGCCGTGACGCCCGGTTCCACAACGACATCGATGGAGCGCCATTCCTTTGGGCCGAATTCGATAGCCTCGAACACGGCGGCGGCCATCGCGAATACGCCCGGATCGCCGCCCGAGACGAGAACCGCACGCCGGCCAGCCTGCGCGGCGGCCAGGGCCGCCCCCGCGCGGTCCAGCTCAACGCGGTTGCCGCTTTCATGCAGGATCTGCCCCGGCCGGAGCGCAATGCGTTCCAAGTAGGATTTATAGCCGAAAATATCGTTCGCAGCCTCAAGCGCCTCCTCCGCCGCCGGCGTCGTCCAGCGCGATGGCCCAGGCCCGATCCCGATTACCGTCAGCCGCCCGCTCATAGGATGTGCCCCCAATTCTGACCGCCAGGCGTCATTGCGAGGGGCGAAGCACCGAAGCAATCCAGGAGTCGCAAACGCGGCGCCAGTTTCTGGATCGCCACGACGGCCAAGGGCCGCCTCGCGATGACGGGCGTTGCCGTGGATATCATAGGATGCGCCGCCCTTTGCAGCCCGGCAGCAGTACGATGGAGAAATAAGGCGCCGCCTCGCCGATCTCGCTTAAGCGTGCGATGCGCTCGCCCCGCATCGTCCCGCGTTCCACATAAATCGCTTCGTCCAAGCGGCCGGCGGCGGAAAGCGCCTCGCGGATCTTCGGCAAACTGTGCCCCACTTTCATAATCGCTGCGGCATCGGTGGACTGCAATTTCGCGATCAGCGCTTCCTTGCCGAGCGTGCCGGGTAACACGGTAAGCACGTCGTCGCCGAGCGCGATAGGCGCGGCCGCCGCGGTCCAGCAGCCCGACATGCCGGTAACGCCGGGCACCACCACAATCGGAACGGCGCCGAGTAGCCGCTCATACATGTGCAGGAAGGAGCCGTAGAAGAACGGATCGCCCTCGCTCAACAGCGCCACATCTTCGCCTTCCTCAAGCAGATGCCGGATGCTCCCGGACGCTTCGCTATAGAAGCTGCTCAGGGCGCCGGTATAGCCGGCCTCGCTGAACGGAATTTCCGTCGTAAGGGGATATTCAAGCGCGAGCTCGCGAGCCTCTGGCGAAATGTGCGGGCGGGCGATGGTCCAGGCATGGCCAGCCGAACCGCGCTTGCGGAAATGCGCAACGATCCGCGCCGCGCCCAGAATCTTCGCCGCTTTCACGGTGATAAGGTCCGGATCGCCCGGCCCCACGCCGATACCGTAGAGTGTACCAACCAGGCGCATTACCCCTCACCCCCGCCCTCTCCCACAGGGAGAGGGAGTCCCGTCGCAGCCATTGAGAAGGCGTTCCCTCTCCCATCCGCATCCGCTTGCGGATGCGGACACTCGAGCGGCAAGCTCGCCAAGGCGAGCATGCTGGGAGAGGGACAGGGTGAGGGGTTGAACGCTATGAATTGATCGCAAACCCGGCTCATTCGCGCTCGCTCGCTATGGCGTTGAGTGCCGCAACCGCCATCGCGCTTCCCCCTTTGCGCCCGCGCACCACGGCATAAGGTACGCGTCCGTCCTCGATTAACGCTTCCTTCGACTCGGCCGCGCCGACGAAGCCGACCGGCATACCGATAATGGCGGCGGGGCGGTCTGCGCCTTCGTCCAGAAGTTCCAGCAGGCGGAAAAGCGCGGTCGGCGCGTTGCCCACGGCCACGACCGAGCCTTTCAGGCGCGGGCGCCAAAGTTCGAGCGCGGCGGCGGTCCTAGTATTTCCGAGCTTCATTGCAAGTGCCGGCACGTTGGGGTGATCGAGCGTGCAGACGATCTCATTGTTTGCGGGCAGGCGCGCCTTGGTGATGCCGTTCGCGACCATTTTGGAGTCGCAAAGGATCGGCGCGCCGGCCTTGAGCGCCTGGCTCGCGGCAGCGGCGAAATCGGGGTGGAACACGATATCGCGCGCAGCCTCGGTCATGCCGCACGCGTGGATGATGCGCACTGCGACCCGCTCCCCCGCCGCCGTGAACCGGGCGAGGTCAGCCTCCGCCCGGATGATGGCGAAGGATCGCCGGTAG